>JALRGZ010000188.1 GCA_023253295.1 Flavobacterium sp. | reverse complement strand
TATAATCTCCTGTAACCACCCCTACATGAGCTCCTAATTTAAAAGCTCCACTTTGAGCATTTGCAAATCCAAAAGCAAAAACTGCTGCTACTGTTAAAATGATTTTTTTCATAGTTTAAATTGTTAGATTAATAATTTATTAAAATAAAATTATCAAATTCACAAAAACCAAAAACCAATCCTACAAAAAACTTATCAACAACTCTGTTAACATAATTTTAATAAGAAACAAAAAAAGACTATCCTTACGAATAGTCTTTACAAAAAATAATATATCAATATGATTAAAATTTATACCCTAAACTTAGAAAGAATCCACTAACTTTTAAACTATATCCTGTAGGGGCGTCTTCAATAAAATTAGTTAACCCTAAATTATATTTAGCCTCAACTAAGAAATGCTCATTAATATCATATGCTGCTCCTAAATCAATACCCAATCCAAAATTTTTAACCCCATCGGTCTTCTCATTTAGATCAAATAACATATCTGGCCCGGCTAAAACACTAAATTTATCAGCCATATAATATTTAGCTAAAATAGGTACTTGTAACTGACTTCCTCCATCAGCAGTAACAATTACAACTTCAGGTTGTACATGAAATTTGTCAGATGCAGTGATATCAACAAACACTCCACCGACAAAAGCAGTAGTATTATCAGTTAGATTATAGCCTTCTGCTTTTAATTTAGCCGAAGCAAAATCTGCTCCTGCCATAATACCAAACTTAGCTTCTTGAGCCTGTGCTGCTCCAATTGCAAAAATTGCAGCTGCTGCTAAAATAATTTTTTTCATAGATTACATTATTAAATATTAAATTAAAATTTATACCCTACCGCAATTATTAATACTGATCCTCTCATTTTCAATCCTTCTTCATTAGTATCAGCAATGTTAGATAAACCGAAATTATATCTTGTTTCAATGAAACATTTTTCTGTAAAATCATAAGCTGCACCTATGTTTAAACCAAAAGCAGCCGTTTTATACCCATCTTTAATATCATCTGTTTCCCCTTGATACTTACCTTTAGCAGCAACTAATAAACCTATTTGAGGTCCTGCCTGAATATTAAATTTTGGAGCTGGATAAAACTTTGCCATTACAGGCACATTGATATATGACAAATTGAATGCAAACTCTTCTCCTTCAGATTTCAACTTAGAACCTTCTGTTGAAAACAAAACCTCAGGCTGTATAGCAAACTTATCATTCAATTTTACCTCTGCGAAACCTCCTACCTGAATTCCAACTATCGAATTAGCTGTTAATGTAACACCATTACCTTCAAACTTTTGATTAGCGATATTCATCCCCACTTTAATACCATATTTAGCTTCTTGTGCATTAGCAAAACTGAATATCAATACAGCCGCAGCTGATAAAATAATTTTCTTCATTTTTTATTGTTAAAATTCAAGTGCAAACCTAAAAAAAACACCAAACAAAACTAAATATTTGTGTTAAACACAAAAACTAATTATTTAAAATTCACATAAAGAAAAATACACGCAAAACACTCAAAAACAAACACTTAAAAACACAAAAATCACTAAAAACAGTGATTTTTTTAAAATGAAGCAATTTTACAACTTTGAAAGTTTTAACTTACATTATATTTTTAAAAAATGAACAAAAAATTCAAAAACACAATAAAATCATTCTATAAGTGTTATATATTTACAGTCTCAAATCTTAATTAATAAATTATGAAAAAACTAATCTTAGCAGCAATTATAGCATTAGGAACAAATGCTGCAATACAAGCACAATCTGTACGTTTTGGTATCAAAGGAGGAGCAAATTTTGCTAATCAAAATGGAGATACTCCACCAGCTTTTGAAAGCAAAGAATCCATTACAAGCTATCACGCCGGTTTAGTTGCTGAAGTTAAATTAATCGACAAGTTTGCCATTCAACCGGAACTTTTATACTCAACTCAAGGAGCCACTTACAAAAATGCTGTTGAAGAATTTAAAAATGAATTAGGCTACCTTTCTATTCCAGTTGTAGCAAAAATAGGTTTAAGCAACAGTTTAAATTTAGAACTTGGCCCACAAGCATCTTTCTTGTTAAGTGAAAGAAAAAATGTTGATTTAGAAGATTCTAAAACCTTTGAATTTGGAGTTGTTGGCGGATTAGGATTAAATATCACCAAGAACCTGTTTGTACAGGCACGCTATGGCCTAGGATTGACCGAAGCTTCAAAAGATGCCGATATTAAAAACTCCACTATCCAATTATCTGCAGGCATTATGTTCTAAAGAATTTTTAAAATAAAACCAAAACCGTTCTTGATTCAGAACGGTTTTTTTATTTTTACAAAAAAACAAAACAAATGAAAATTAGCATTATAAACGGTCCCAATCTAAACTTATTAGGCAAACGTGAACCTGAAATTTATGGCAGTTTAACCTTCGAAGAATATTTTGAAGAATTGAAACAAAAATTCCCAACAATAGAATTCAATTACTACCAAAGCAATATTGAAGGAGAATTAATCGATAAAATTCAAGAATTTGGTTTTTCCTATGACGGAATCATTTTGAATGCCGGAGCTTACACACACACTTCGGTTGGAATTGGCGATGCTGTAAAAGGAATTACAACACCAGTAGTAGAGGTTCACATTTCAAATACTTTTTCAAGAGAAAGTTTCAGACATCAATCTTATATTTCCGGAAATGCTAAAGGTGTGGTTTTAGGATTTGGGTTAAAAAGTTACGATTTAGCCATCCAGTCTTTCTTATAACTTTACACAAAAACATAAAAAAGCGAGTTAGAATTTAAAATCTTACTCGCTTTTTTCATTTATACTGAACAAACAAATTGCTCATCATCAGGTTCTATATGAATTAAAACATGACCTAATTCCGGAATTTCTTTGCGTAAAGTATCTTTCAAAATATGCGCTAATTGATGTCCTTCTTTAACTGTAATATCAGCATCCACTATAGCATGTAAATCTACATGATACTTCATTCCTGATTTTCTGATAAAACATTTTTCAGTTCCACGAATCCCTTTTACTGTCGAAGCAACTACACGAATATGATCTATTAAATCATCATACAAGTGTTCGTCCATGATTTCTCCTAGTGCAGGACGGAAAATCAAAAAGCTGTTATAAAAAATAAAACCCGAGGCAAATAATGCCGCCCAATCATCAGCAGACTCGTAGCCTTTTCCCAAAACTAAGGCGATTGAAATCCCTAAAAATGCAGCTACCGAAGTAATCGCATCACTTCTATGGTGCCATGCATCTGCTTTTAATGAAGAACTATTGGTTTCAATACTACGTTTCATTACCGTTTGAAAAGAATATTCTTTCCAAATAATTATTGCTCCCAAAACTATCAAAGTCCAGGATTTAGGTAAATCATGAGGAACCTGAATATTAGCTATACTTTCATAAGCAATAACAGTAGCCGAAGTAATTAAGAAACCAACCACCAAAAAAGTAATTAAAGGCTCTGCTCTTCCATGTCCATACGGATGATTCTCATCGGCCGGTCTGTTAGAATATTTAATTCCAAATAAAACCAAAAAGGACGCAAAAATATCCGTTGTTGACTCAATTGCATCAGCAATTAGGGCATAAGAATTGCCAAAAAAACCTGCTAAGCCTTTGATAATTGCTAAGCAGGTATTTCCTATTATACTAAAGTAAGTGGCCTCTATGGCTTTTTGTTCTTTACTCATATTATTTATTCAACACGAACAATTTTAGCTCCAATAGCTCTTAATCGTTCATCAATACGCTCATAACCACGATCGATTTGTTCTATATTTTGAATCGTGCTTGTTCCTTTTGCGGAAAGCGCAGCAATCAACAAAGAGATTCCCGCACGAATATCAGGTGAAGACATCGTTGTAGCTTTCAAAGTTGATTTAAAATCATGTCCAATAACCACAGCTCTATGTGGGTCACACAACATGATTTTGGCTCCCATATCAATTAATTTATCCACAAAGAATAAACGACTTTCAAACATTTTTTGATGAATCAAAACATCTCCTTTAGCCTGTGTAGCCACCACCAAAACGATACTCAATAAATCCGGAGTAAATCCCGGCCATGGAGCATCAGCAATAGTTAGGATAGATCCGTCGATATCTGTTTTTACTTCGTAACCATTTTCATGAGTTGGAATATAAATATCATCTCCTCTTCGCTCTAAAGTGATTCCTAATTTTCTAAAAGTATTTGGGATTAAACCTAAATTGTCCCAGCTAACATTTTTAATCGTAATTTCACTTCTTGTCATAGCAGCAAGACCAATCCAGCTACCAATTTCAATCATATCTGGAAGAATACGGTGCTCACAACCACCTAAACGCTCTACTCCTTCAATCGTTAATAAGTTTGAACCTACTCCTGTAATTTTAGCTCCCATAGAGTTCAACATTTTACAAAGTTGTTGCAAATATGGCTCACAAGCAGCATTGTAAATAGTTGTTTTTCCTTTGGCTAAAACAGCAGCCATCACAATATTGGCAGTTCCTGTTACCGAAGCCTCATCCAATAACATATCTGCCCCCACTAATCCATCAGTAGTTTCTACACCATAAAAGTGGTCTTCTCTGTTATAACGAAATTTAGCTCCTAAGTTGATGAATCCTTCAAAATGCGTATCTAATCTTCTTCTTCCAATTTTATCTCCTCCCGGTTTTGGGATATATCCTTTTCCAAAACGAGCCAAAAGCGGCCCAACAATCATAATAGAACCTCTTAAAGCACCTCCTTCTTTTTTGAAAGCTTCAGTTTCAAGATAACCTACATTTACCTCATCTGATTGAAAAGTATAAGAACCAGGACTGTTCTTAGTAATTTTTACACCTAAATTTCCTAAAAGTGTAATCAACTTATTAATATCTATAATATCGGGAATATTGTTGATTGTAACTTCTTCCGAAGTTAAAAGTACAGCACATAAAATCTGTAAGGCTTCATTTTTAGCGCCTTGTGGAGTAATTTCTCCTTTCAAACGGATTCCTCCTTCAATTTTAAAAATTCCCATATAGTCTATATCAATTTTATTTTTTTACTATTTTATTTTATCTACCAACTTTTATTAAAACTATTGTTTCTGATTGTTGTTATTGTTCGAATATTTCTTCCCTTTAGAACCTTTATTCTTATTACTCTGAATTTTAGGCTGACCTTGAGTAGAAACTTTATTGGATGTTCTCTTATTCGTACGCAATAAATCAGTTGTATTGATCAATTCTTCGGTACTTTGTAATAAATTCAATTTCCCTTCTGACAATTCGTAAAGGTGTTCAAAAATAACATCATCTTTTACGGTGTCTTTATTCCAACTCAAATAGGATTTCTTCATGTGATTAGCAATCACTTTTACCAAAGCACTTTTCATTTCACCTTCTTCCCATTGGTTTGCAACATCAATCATGTATTTGATATTGTTCCCATAGTAACGGTATTTAGGGAAGTTTTGAGGATATTTTAAAGTTTCCGGTTTTAATTGCAATACCTCTCTGGAAGGGATTGGATAAGGTGATTCAACATCTAATTTAAAATCAGACATTATAAAAAGCTGATCCCATAATTTATGTTGAAAATCAGGCACATCTCTTAAATGCGGATTCAAAGTTCCCATTACCTGAATAATATATTTAGCAGCCTTATTCCTTGTCTCTACATCCTCAATTGCTGTAGCCTGATCAATAAGCTTTTGTAAATGACGTCCATATTCAGGAATAATCAAATGCGATCTTTCGGCATTATATTCTAAATGATGCACTACATCATTCGCATTTTCTTTAACATATTTCTGATTCATAGTTGATTTTTTTGGAGCTTAATAACAAAAGCAAAACTAAAATAATGCTTTTTCAAAATTATAAGGAAATAATTCCTTCGATTGTGGAAACTTCGATATATTTATCGATAACCGCCTGAGGGCTTTGCATTTGCACGTCTACTGAAACACTTGTAAATTTACCTGTTTTTGACTGAGTAGTTTTAATTACTGCACCCATGCCGTCAAAAGTATGTTCCACTTGCTTGATTTTCTCAATATCAGTTGGTACAATAAACTTAAACAAATATATTGCTGGCCAAGTATTACTTTTTTCTAACTCGTTTCTTAATCTATCAAAAAACTCCTCTGTTTTCTTATCCATTTTGTCTTAAAAATAAAGGCAAATATACGGTTTCAATTCTAAATTATGAATTCTGGAATATGAATTTTAGCAAAATCATTATTTTGATAGCTTCAATTTTTAAAATTCTAAATTAGTTTGAGTAAGTTTGCTTTAAAATCAGTTTTTTATTGATCCTCAAAGAAATATTTACATAAAAAATTGCCGTTTTTTCACTTTAAAAACGAATTAACATTTTTCTTATTTGCATGTCTGAAGCTTTACAAATTCTAAAAAAATACTGGAACCACGATAGTTTTAGAACACCACAAGAAGAAATTATCGATGCGGTTTTAAATGGTCATGATACTTTTGCACTGATGCCTACCGGAGGAGGAAAATCCATTTGTTTCCAAATCCCTGCCATGATGCAAAAAGGACTTTGCTTAGTCATTTCACCATTGGTTGCATTAATGAAAGATCAGGTTGCCAATTTACAAAAGCGCGACATTAAAGCAATTGCACTTACGGGAGGTATCAAAACGGATGATATTATTGATTTACTGGATAATTGTCAGTACGGAAATTACAAATTCCTCTATCTTTCCCCTGAACGATTACAATCGGAATGGATTTTAGACCGAATTAAAAACCTTCCTATCAATTTAATCGCGATAGATGAAGCGCATTGTGTTTCGCAATGGGGGCATGATTTCCGCCCGGCCTATCTTAAAATAGCCACTTTAAAAAGTCATTTTCCTAAAACTCCTTTTCTAGCACTGACTGCAACCGCTACGCCAAGAGTTAAGCAGGATATCATTAAAGAATTGAGTCTTGAAAACCCTATGTATTTTGAAAAATCGTTCGAAAGAAAAAACATAGCGTATATGGTTTTTGAAATCGAGGACAAACTTTTTAGAATTCAGCAAATTTTGAAGAAAAACCCACAACCTTCTATTATATATGTAAGAAACAGAAGAGCATGTACCGACACGGCCACTCAGCTCAACTCTTTAGGATTCAAAGCTACTTTTTACCACGGTGGATTACCCACCAAAGAAAAGAACAAAAACATGCAATTATGGATGAACGAAGAAGTTCAGGTTATGGTTGCTACCAATGCTTTTGGAATGGGAATTGACAAAGCCAATGTAAAAACAGTCATACACATTCAGCTTCCAGACAATCTTGAGAATTATTATCAGGAAGCTGGTAGAGCCGGAAGAAACAACGAGAAAGCTTTTTCCATTCTCCTTACAAATCCATCTGATATTGCGCAAACAGAGCATCAATTTTTACATATTCTTCCTGACAAAAGCTTTTTAAAGGAAGTTTTTATCAAAATGTGTAACTTTTTTCAGATTGCCTATGGTGAAGGAATAAACGAACAATATTCTTTTAATTTAAATCAGTTTTGTCACCGATACAATTTCCCTGTTTTAAAAACCTACAATGCCATTCAGTTTTTAGACAGACAGGGAGTTATTAGTTTATCCCAAGAATTCTCAGAAAAAATTAGTTTACAATTTATTATCCCTTCAAAAGAAGTCATTCGGTACATTAGTCTAAATCCTAACGATGAAGAAATTCTATTGACTATTTTGAGAGCCTACCCAGGAATTTACGACACACCTACCAACTTAAACATTCCGTTTATTGCTCAAAAATCAAAACACACCGAGACCGAAGTTCAGGCTGTTCTAGAAAAACTAAAAGAAAAAGACATTGTAGACTATCATTCTAAAAACAATGATACTACATTAC
>JALRGZ010000142.1 GCA_023253295.1 Flavobacterium sp. | reverse complement strand
GTAACCGCTGAATGATAAGATATAAAAAGGCTGTTTCATGATTTTTCAGAAAGAGCCTTTTCTTATTCTATTTTTATCTTCCCGTATAATTTGGACAGCCAAAACATTTTTTATCCAAATTAAACTGATACGTCAGAGACAATTCATAAACACCTCCTGTTTTCCCTATTTTGGTGGTATTCATATCATACGAAAGTCCTAAACGCAAATGATCGTATTGTAATCCCGTAAAAAGATTGATGGAAGTTAACAAATGACTGTCAATTCCGTTTTTAGCAGGGTTAGTAACAGCAGTAGCTCCAAAAAACATTTTCTCGAATAAAATCGAAGCGCCTAAATCCAATCGATTATAGCGTCCCTGTTGCATATAATTAGCCGTAGCAAACATCTTAGTTGCATAAGGAAAAAATTTCACATCGATATAATCGGCTAAAAGGAATTCATATCCCGTACTCAAAGAGAAAAAGGTATTCAAAGGCACATTGCCGTCTTTATTAAAAGCAATGTTCGGTTTGTTAAGATGCTTCATTGATAAACCTATCCATAAATCTTCTGTATTAAAAACCATGGCGGCTCCTATATCAAAAAAACCAACTTTATCATTTTGTAAAGCAGGATCTATCGAAGAGGAATTGTTTACCCCTGTTCGAATATTAATTTGGTCTTCCAATAGTAAGTTTTGAAAAGCAAATGATTTATATCCAAAGCCTACTTCAATGGCGGGTCTAAAATCCCATTCGTCACTCACTCGAACTCTATAGGCATAATTCGCATTCAATTGCGAAAAGTTATAATTAGTAGCACTTTCCCTTTGGTTCAAAAAACTAACTCCCAAACCCGAATTCATGTCTTCACTCCAAGTATTCAAAAAAGCATAATCCGTTTTTATTTTTAAATTCAGATCCGGCCATTGTTCTCTATGAATAATTCCTAAATAAGTAGTCTCCATATAACCTGTAAACCCAGGATTTAAGGTTTCGGGTACCAAAAAGTATTGGGTAAAAATAGGATCTTGTGCCTGAACATTCGAATAAAAGAAACCCAAAATAAGGAGACTTAATAATTTAATTTTCATGTATACTGCAATTCTTTTATTTGATTAATGTAAAGGCTCCTTCTTGAGTAATAATATGATTATAAAATGTTTTTCCCATCATTTTGAAATAATAATTACCATTTTCAGCTTCTAAATCTTTTACTTTTCCGTTCCATCCTTTAATATTTTCGGCTGTTTCGCTATAAATTAAACTTCCCCAGGTATCGTAAACATACAAAGTCACTTCAACGAAACCTAAGAAAACTGGCGCAAAAGTATCATTGATTTGATCGTTATTAGGGGTAAAAGCTGTTGGTACTTCAACACTATAGCCTTTTTCAATTTTTATAGTTGTAGCATACACATACTGGCATCCAAAAGGATAAGTAACAGTTTGTTTAACAGTATAAGTTCCTTCTCTTCTATAAATATGAGATGGGTTTTCTTCATCCGAAAAATTACCATCACCAAAATCCCAAGAAATATTCGTAAAATCGCCTGTAGCTAAATTGGTAAACAAAATGGGATCAAAAATCGAATACAGATTGTACACATCATGTCCGTATGAATCATATGAAAAATTAGCTATGCCTAAAACCGGAGTATTCACATTAAATGAAAATTCGGCCTCACAACCAAAACTATCCTTTACTGTAAAAACTACTAATCCGTTATTATTAGTAGTCATGTATTGATTATTGTCACCGCTAACTACTCCGTCAGACCAACTAAAAGTATAAGGCGGTACTCCTCCTTTTACATGACCAACAAAAGTTTGCTTCACATATTTAGTTTCACAATTATAATCCGTTATGGTTTCTACCGTAGGAACCAATTGACCAAAACGGCTAATTTCCCAGGAATCAGTTTCTTTACAACCATTTACATCGGTTACAATTACAGTATAATTACCTGGAGTCAAATTATCTAAATCTTCTGTAGTGGCACCATTAGACCATTTATAAGTATATGGAGCTGTTCCTCCTGTAACGACCAAATTAATTTTTCCTGTATTAGCATTATCACAACTCAACGAATTCGAAACATCCGCATTTAACTCTAATAGTGAGGGTTCATTTATAATAAAAGGTTGGCTAATTACACAGCCCTTTTTGTCGGTAATTGTCACTGAATATCTGCCTGGACCAAGATTATTTCGCTCTGTTCCTGCAGTCGAACCATCACTCCAGACTAATGTTATTGGAGCAACACCACCGACCAAATTCAAGCGAATGTGACCATTTTTTTCACCAAAACAGCTCACATCCTTAACATCAGGATTAATGGAGAATTCGGGAACATTATCAATAACAATTGGAAAAACTTTAGGACATCCTAATGCATCTTCGATCGTAATAGTATAGGTTCCTGCCGATAAATTTTCCTGTTTCCTGCCTGTACCCAGATTACTCCATTTGATGATATAAGGCTCTCCTGTGGTAAAAGGCACACCTCCTGTTATATCGGTAATGGTAATAGAAGCATTAGCATCATTATAGCAAGAGATTTCAGTCTTGGTAACACTTAATTTAATTTCAGGATTTTGCTTCAAAACAACATCTAAATCAGCTGTACATCCTGAATTATCTGTAACTCGCAATCGATAATTTCCTGCATATAAATTACGAGGATTTTTAACGGTACTTGAATAACCATTTGGGCCTGTCCAAAAATAACTATAATTAGCATTACCTCCTACTATGGATGTAGGGCGTCCGCCAATTACATCTACATTAATTTCCCCTGTGTTGTATCCATAACAGAGTATATCCGTTTGACTGGCCAATGTAACTTCTAATAACGGAGGATTGACAATGGTGTAAGTGTCTTCCAGAATATCACAATTATTCGCTTCGGTAATTTTAACCTTATATTCACCTGCTGCCAGATTTCTAAGATTGTTTGTACCTGTAAATGGATTTCCATCTTTTGTCCAAACATAGGTATAAGGAGCTGTACCTCCACTTACATTTAAGCTAATCTGCCCATCATTACGGTCATGACAACTAATGTCCCTTGAAGAACCGGAAAAACTAAATTTGTTAGGTTGTCCAACAAAATAGGGTTGCCGTAAAAAAGGGCATTCACCATTATCTGTTATTTCTAAATAATAAGTTCCTGCAACCAAATTAGAAATATCCTCATCAGTACTCATAAATCCATTAGGCCCTGTCCATGAAAATTGATAAGGAGCTCCTGTTGTAAATGGAGTTCCACCACTAACAGTTATAGCAATAGCACCATCATTTGAACCAAAACAACTTGTATTAGTAACCGTTGGATTTACTTTTATTATTGGATTAACTGTAATGGTAACTTTAAAATCAGGTCCCGGACAACTTCCGGAAGTTGGAGAAACCGTATAAGTAACCGTAGCCGGATTAGCTGTATTATTGGTTAAATTTTGACTGATACTTGTTACAGCAGATAATTGAGCAGAAGCACCACTTACCGCACCAAAAGGAGAAACAACTGGTGTTGACCATTTGTAGGTTGTCCCTGAAGGTACATTATCTCCTCCTCCGGTTCTAGGAGTAATAGTAAAACTACTACCACTACAAATTTTAGCTGTTTTAGCAGAAATTATTGGCGACAAAACCGTATTTACTGAAAAAGTTTGTTCTTTTTTAACCGTTGTACATCCGTTAAACACTTCAAAGATAGCCTTATATTCTCCACTGGTTGTATAATTGATAGGTCCTGGATTTAATGAGGTCGAACTCGATGGTGTTCCTCCATCAAAAGTCCACTTATAAGAAAGATCAGAACTTGGACCGCAATATTCAACTACTTTTCCAACCGGATTTATAGTTGCCGAATTACAATAATCTGAAATAGGATTTAAAGTAACTGTAGGTGGCTTTTTAACCTGAATCGTTTTTGATATAAATCTGTCTCCACAGCTTGTTCTTGCTTTTAATTGAAGAGTGTAATTTCCGGGAACAGTAAATAGTATTACCGGATTTTTTGAATATTGATTAGTTCCGGCTGCATAATACCATCCTCCTGTTTTATTTCCACAATAAGGATCATAATAATACGAAGATAATATTGACCATTCATAACTTACAGTACCACAGGTAAGCGATTCTGTATTTGTGGTATTAGTTATTGGTGTGTTTTGATTAACGCAAGCATTTCCAAAGCTAAAATCAGGTTGTACAGTAGTTTCTATACAAATATCTCGTGTAAACGTCGTTCCTACACCACAAGGTGTAACTGCATCCAGAGTTACGGTATAAGTTCCAGGAGAAGCATACACATGACTTGGACTCACCGCATTTGATTTAGCTGTACCGTCTCCAAAATCCCAAGTATAGACGCCTACAGTACTACAGCCATTAGTAAATCCAGCTATTGTATTGTTATTAAAGTTAACTGATGAATTCACACAGGCAACATTTGGCGAACTAAAACTTACTGTCGGTTTATCTAAAATGATAATTGGTCCGGCTGATAGATCGGTTCTTCCGCAAGAGTTTGTTATTGCCAAAGTAACAATATTTCCACTTGGACAGTTGAAACGGGTAAAAGTATGCGGAATAAGGAAATTTTGCGAAGCCGAAGGATTGGAAGCATTGAAATATATTGAGCTTTCTAATTGAG
>JALRGZ010000104.1 GCA_023253295.1 Flavobacterium sp. | reverse complement strand
CAATTGCATTAAGCAAAGTTCAACCAATAATCGTTGGTTTTGACTTAATTTGTATTTTAAATCACATTCGTTAGCTATAGCAATTCCTTGTAACAAAAATTCCTGAGTGCATTTTTGAGCCTGAACACCATACATTTTTTGAGCTTGTTCACCTGCTTCTAATAAGCTTAAAGTAGCAGGTGTTTTGCTTACCAATAAATCACGGAAATGTGAAGCTAATCCGGCAACAAAATGATGTGCGTCAAAACCTTTTGCTAGAATTTCGTTGAACGTTACAAGCAAGTCCGGGATTTTATTTTCTAAGATTAAATCGGTTACACTAATGTAAGTTTCATAATCCAAAACGTTTAGGTTTTCAGTAACAGCCTGACGTGTTAAATTCGTTCCGCAATAGGAAACCACTCGGTCAAAAATAGAGAGTGCATCACGCATAGCTCCATCAGCTTTTTGAGCAATAATATGTAAAGCATCGTCTTCAAATTCAATTCCTTGATTTTGAGCTACTCCGGCTAAATGTTCTTTGGCATCTTTAACAGTGATTCTTTTGAAATCAAAAATTTGACAACGCGATAAAATCGTCGGAATGATTTTATGTTTTTCAGTAGTTGCCAGAATAAAAATAGCATGTTTAGGCGGTTCTTCTAATGTTTTCAAAAAAGCATTAAAAGCTGCCGATGACAACATATGTACCTCATCTATAATATAGACTTTGTATTTTCCGGTTTGCGGTGGAATACGAACTTGGTCAATTAGATTACGAATATCATCTACCGAGTTATTGGATGCAGCATCTAATTCGAAAACATTGAAAGCAAAGTCTTCGTTAGGGTCATCATAACCGGTCTGATTGATTTTACGAGCCAGAATTCGGGCACAAGTTGTTTTTCCCACACCTCTGGGTCCTGTAAATAAAAGGGCAGAAGCCAAATGGTTGTTTTCTATGGCATTCAATAAAGTATTGGTAATCGCTTTTTGTCCCACAACATCATTAAATGTTTGCGGACGGTACTTGCGAGCTGATACGATAAATTGTTCCATAGATTTGTTTATTCGAAAGCAAATATAAGTTATAATTTAAAGATTGAAAAATTTAAACATTGAAAGATTTTAGAAAAAAATGGGGCACTGATTTTGTTAGTTTTAGGATTGGTTTTTTCTTTTACTCCTTGCCTTAATAGAAATATCTAAAAGGATTTGGGTTGTTTCGTTATTAGAATTTGCTGCAAAACCTGCGACATAAACCCCTTTTTTTCCTGATTTGGATTGAATTCCAAAAACAATTGCTTCGTCATCAGGATTGGATTCTCCTTCATAACGATAAATATGTCTGATTTCAAATTTATCAGGATTTTTCAAAATCACATCTTCATGTTGGTTAAAGTCGTAATTAAAACCATTTTCGTTCAATTCATCTAAGGCTTTTGATACCGAATCGTAGTGGTAAATTGGATCCATGGCGTAAAATATTTATGAGGTTAATAGTTTTCTAAATATAACAAATTTATTTTTAATGTGTTCCAAAAAGCTTGTTAAAGTAATTTGTTTTGGTTTGTTGACACCATTTAAATATTGTAGTTTTGCACCACAGACCGCCTTATCGCTGTCCGCCTTGGCGGAGAGAGGAAAGTCCGGACACCATAGAGAAGCATAGCGGGTAACACCCGTCATCCGCCTCGGCGAGATAGGACAAGTGCAACAGAAAGTATGTACAGGTAATGCTGTAGTGAAACCAGGTAAACTCTATGCGGTGAAATACCAAGTATATCAGCATTTAAGGGTCTCTCGTCCGTTGCTGAAGGGTAGGTAGCTTGATCTTGTTGGTAACAACAAGGCTAGATAAATGATAAGGGTCCCGATGTATCGGGGTACAGAATCCGGCTTATAGGTCTGTTTTTTTTCTTAAAAAAAAATAAACCATTAAGAATTTAAGTCTCATTAAGTTCAAACACTTACTTTTCTTAATCTCTTAATGGTTTAAAATTTAAATTTTATTTATTATTCTTCCTCATTATCTTCATCAAAATCATCATCGTGCTCTTCTTCGTCTAATTCAAATTCGAAAAAGCTAAAAATAGAACCTCCATAATTTTTTTGAAATGAAAAATGAGGCAAATGTTCTAAGGAAGTATGTTTGGAATGTTCGATGATCATCATTCCTTCTTCGTTCAGAATGTTATTTTCGAAAACCAATAATACTACTTTTTCAAAAATGTTTTGTTCTAATCCATAAGGCGGATCGGCAAAAATGATATCATAAGACGTATTGCATTTTTCTAAAAACTTAAAAACATCACTTTTGATTGCAGCGATGGGAAAATCAAATTCGGCTGCCGTTTGTTTAATGAATTTCACACAACCAAAATCACCATCAACCGAAGTAATAGGTTCGCTACCGCGAGAAGCAAATTCATAACTGATATTTCCGGTCCCGGCAAATAAATCCAAAACTTTTAAACTGTCAAAATTGAAATGATTGTTTAAAACATTGAATAAGGCTTCTTTGGACATATCGGTAGTGGGACGCACTGGTAAACCTTTGGGAGGGTTGATGCGTCTTCCTTTGTATTTTCCTGAAATGATTCTCATGAATTGAAAAGTATAAAATGATTTCTGTTTTCGGCCTCAGAAAAATAATTGTTCCATCTTAAATCTTCCACATCAATTAGGGAAACATTGCGGATGTATTTGTATGCTATTTTGTAAAAAGGACTATCAGTTGTTATGTTTCCAATTAATTCCAATGGGAAATTTTCAGGATTCATATTCAATTGTTCGGCTGTGAACAAAATATAATAGATAAAATCTTCCGGAGTTTGGTAATCAAAAGAATTAAACAATAACAGTTTTTGATTTTGAATCACGATAATTTCAAAATGAGTAGAGTTGAAGTGCACCATCATTTTTTTAGTATCTATATTTTTAGAAGCATCTAATAATTTAGTGACCAAAATACTGTTGGCATGTTTGTATTCAAAAGAGCCAAATTTATCAATAAAGAAATTATTCATATTCACATAAGGAATATAAACTGCATTGATATCGTAATTGCTTATTTCATCATAAGCAAAAAAATCAGTTTCAAAAACCTTAGTATTGTATTGCAAATAGCTTCCTAAATAATTCTCGTCAAATAGAGGAGAAGGAACAAAGGTTGAAAGATTGTTACTGTGAATGACCAGTACATCATCATATTGCTCTGTTAATTCCGGATGTTCTTCAAAAGCATTGGCAAATAAATCTTCAATTTTTAGATTCTTATTAAAAGGATCAAAATGAATTTCTTTAAAAATAGAAACGGTATTATTGAGTGTGTCAAAACAGCAAAAAGAAAGCCCGGTCAGGGAAACCTGAATCGATAGTCTTTTGTATTTCTTTTCGGTAATGTCCATTAATGAAGATTTTTTTCTGAATCGCAAACTTACAAATTTAAAATAGCAATGACAATGAGAAAAATTAATATCGATTGCAGTGATAATTTTAAAAATTTACTCCTTATAATATATAGGTATAAAAAACTTATGTTGAATTCATCAAACTTTCCATTTCTAAAGAAACACTTTTAGGATTTATATGTTTCAAAAAAACTATCTTTGAACTTAAATTACACTCCATGAATTCCGCCAAGTTTTATAGCCTTTTACGAAAAAAATTTCCTTACGAACCTACTTTTAAACAGGATATCTTTTTCCAAAAGATTGCTGTTTTTTTGACTGATACTCATAATGACAGTATTTTTGTTTTGAAAGGTTATGCCGGAACGGGAAAGACAACTTTGATTTCGACGATAGTTAATAATCTTACGGAAATAAATAAGAAATATGTTTTGCTTGCGCCTACCGGTCGTGCAGCAAAAGTGATTGCTAATTATTCGGAGAAACCGGCTTTTACTATCCACAAGAAAATTTACTATCCAAAAAAATCATCGGGTGGAGGAGTGACTTTTACGTTGCAACCCAACAAACATAAAAATACTATTTTCATTGTCGATGAAGCTTCGATGATTTCGGATGTGGATTCCGATTCTAAAATGTATGCCAATGGTTCATTACTGGACGATTTGATTACTTATGTGTATTCCGGAACCAATTGTAAAATGATTCTTCTGGGTGATACCGCTCAGTTACCTCCTGTAAATTTAGACATGAGTCCGGC
>JALRGZ010000050.1 GCA_023253295.1 Flavobacterium sp. | reverse complement strand
AAACGGAACATATAGAAAGCTGTCATTAACGAAGCCAAAGAAGCAATAATCCAAAGAGCCGTGTTGTGTTCAAAAGCAGTCATTAAGATTTCATCTTTAGAGAAAAAACCTGAAAAAGGAGGGATTCCTGAAATAGCTAATGTTGAAAGTAAAAAAGTGATAAAGGTAATACCCATAACTTTTTTCAATCCTCCCATGTTACGCATGTCTTGTTCTCCGTGTAAAGCATGGATTACTGAACCAGAACCCAAGAACAAACAAGCTTTAAAGAAAGCGTGAGTGATTACGTGGAAAACCGCAACTTCGTAAGCTCCAAAACCTAAAGCTAAGAACATTAATCCTAATTGAGATACCGTAGAATATGCCAGTACTTTTTTGATATCTGTTTGAACTAAGGCAATAGTTGCCGCTACTAACGAAGTTACTGCACCAATAATAGCGATGAAGTTTTGAACTTCAGGAGCTAAATCAAATAGATAATTCAATCTGGTAATCATGAAAATACCTGCTGTTACCATCGTAGCCGCGTGGATTAATGCCGAAACAGGAGTAGGTCCCGCCATCGCATCAGGTAACCAGGTGTACAATGGAATTTGTGCCGATTTACCACAAGCACCAATGAACAATGCAAAAGCAGCTAACGAAAGTAAAGGCAAATTCAAATCACTTGAAGAGGCTATAGTTGTTTTTAAAGTAGTATAATCAACAGTAGAGAACATAGCACCAATGATAAAAATACCAATTAGTAATCCTAAATCTCCAATTCTGTTCATGATGAAAGCTTTTTTAGCTGCATCATTGTATTCTTGGTTTTTATGCCAAAATCCGATTAATAGGTAAGAACAAAGTCCTACACCTTCCCAACCAATGAATAGCACTAATAAGTTGCTTCCCATAACTAGGGTAATCATGAAGAAGATGAACAAGTTCAAATAAGCAAAGAACTTATGCATATTCTCATCATCATGCATATAGCTGATCGAATATAAATGAATCAATGAACCAATTCCTGTAACAAACAACAACCACAATACCGATAATTGGTCTAATAAGAAACCAAAATCCACTCTGAAATTACTAATCTGAATCCAATCGAATAATTGAATTTGAATCGGTTGTTGATCAATATTTATTTTTGAAAAGAAACAAAGTGTAAGCGCAAAGGATAAGACGACAGTAAGTGTACCTACAATTCCTGAAGCTGTTTTGCCTATATTTTTCCCAAAGAAAATATTAAATAAAAATCCTAAAAGAGGAGCTAATAATAAGAGTAAAGCTAAATTCGTATTCATTATTGTTTATCCTTTTAAGTTTTTTAAATTATTAATATCAATCGAACCTAAATTTCTAAAAATCGATACCAGAATAGCCAAACCTACAGCAACTTCAGCTGCAGCTACAGCCATAGAGAAAAACACAAAAACCTGTCCTTGTGCATCCTGATGATAGGTTGAAAATGCTACAAATAATAAGTTTACTGCATTCAGCATAATTTCTATCGACATAAATACGATGATGGCATTTCGTCTGTATAAAACTCCAAATACTCCAATACAAAAAAGTATTACAGAAAGGAAAATATAATTTTCAATGCCTATTTCATTTAAAATATTAGTCATTTTATTTCTCCGTTTTTTCTTTTTTAGACAATAGTACAACTCCAATCATCGCTACTAAAAGCAAGATAGAAGCAAATTCGAAAGGAACCATGTATTCATTCAATAATACATTTCCTAAAACTTTTATAGATTGGAAATCCTCTCCGGTAGCAATGTATTCTCCTTCAATTGGTTTAGAATTGATAAATACCAAAATCAAAACAATACAAATTAGGCAGAAAGAAACAATTGCTCCCAATCGTGTGATACGTGGTTTATGTACCTCATTCTGTTTATTCAGATTCATCAACATCAGCGTGAATAGGAATAAAATCATAATGGCTCCGGAATAGACTATAATATGAACAATAGCTAAAAACTGAGCGTTCAATAGTAAATAATGACCAGCAATTGAGAAAAAACAAATTACTAAGTACAAAGCACTATGAATAGGAGTTCTACTAAAAATAGCTAAAAAAGCGGTAATCACCGTGATAAACGCTAGTACAGAAAATACAATTTGTATAGTTGTCGCATGTGCAAAATCAGGAATATGTATCATTTAGTTAGCGTTTTTAAGTTGAGTATTCTTGATAGCCATTTCTAAAGGCATCACTAATTTGTCTTTTCCAAAAATAAAATCTTCTCTCTCATAACTGGAAGGAACTAATACTTTTGAAGTAGTTAAATAAATCGCGTCTTTAGGACAAGCCTCTTCACAAAGTCCGCAAAAAATACAACGCAACATATTGATTTCGTAAATCTCAGCATATTTTTCTTCACGATACAAATGCTTCTCGTTTGCTTTACGCTCTGCCGCCTTCATGGTGATGGCTTCCGCAGGACAAGATAATGCACATAAACCGCAAGCGGTACAGTTTTCTCTACCTTGTTCGTCACGTTTTAACATATGTTGACCACGATACACGGGACTCATTGTACGCACTTGCTCAGGATACATAATAGTAACCTTTTTAGAAAACAAGTGTTTTAGGGTAATAATTAATCCTTTTACAATCGCTACAAGATATAAACGCTCTAAAAAAGTCATCTCTTTGTTAGAGACTTGCTTTTTTCTTCCCGATAAGGATATGGTTTCTATTGACATCTTTTTTATTTTTATTTGAAGCTAATCCCGCTATTCGTTTCAATCTTTTAAGTTTTAAAGAAAAACTTAAAAGGATTTCCACTGCTATCGGGGCTAATACAACTCTTTGCTTATTAAAATCCTAAGAACGCTAGTAATTCATGTCTTAAGATTACAATTCCTGTAATCATGATATTCAAAATCGATAACGGAATTAAGATTTTCCATCCTAAATGCATCAATTGATCGTATCTGAATCTTGGAATTGTCCATCGTACCCACATGTAAAAGAAAATGAAGAAACAGATTTTAGCAAATAAAACTCCAATTCCTATTACATTCGCAATATTTACGCCCCAGTTTTCTACAGCCCAACTCATTCCAGGGTAGTTGTAACCGCCAAAGAATAATACAGCCAAAATGGTAGAAGAGATAAACATACTTGCATATTCAGCAAATAAATAGAATCCCATTTTCATCGAAGAGTATTCTGTGTGATAACCTCCAATTAATTCACTTTCACATTCTGCTAAATCAAAAGGGGTTCTGTTCGTTTCAGCAAATGAACAAATTAAAAAGATTAAGAACGAAAGAGGTTGGTAAAACACATTCCATTTTAAACCTTCTTGTTGCAAACTTATTTCTCTTAAGCTTAAAGAACCTGTCATCATCAATAATGCAATGATTGATAATCCCATTGCAATTTCATAGGAAACCATTTGAGATCCAGCACGAACTGCACCCATCAATGAGAATTTATTGTTAGATGCCCATCCTCCAATCATGATGCCATAAACACCAATAGAAAGTATTGCAAAAATGTACAACATGGCATTATCGATATCTGAAGCCTGTAAGATAATATCTCTTCCAAATAAGTGAAAATGATCCCCCCAGGGAATTACAGCACTTGTCATCAATGCAGTACTCATGGCAATGGCTGGACCAACATAAAACAAGAATTTATTAGGAGTGTTTGGTTCAAATTCCTCTTTAGCAAATAATTTCATACCATCTGCTAATGGTTGTAATAAACCTCCTTTTCCTGCTCTGTTAGGACCAATACGGTCTTGCAACCAAGCTGCAATTTTACGTTCAGCAAGTGTAGAATACATGGCCATAACCATTGTAATGGCAAAGACAACCAGGATGATTACACTTTTTTCTATAATAATTGTATTGTCCATTTTTTATAGATTACCATTTTTAAATTCTTCCTGCTCTTCTTTGTTCAACGGGATTGCCGTCATACTGATTTTTTTACGGTCTTGCTCTCTACCTTTCAAAATTCCTTCTTCAGTAGCAATGTGAACCGTATCCATCTCTCTTGTATAATTGTTTTGGTTAATCACCGAATCTTTATCGAATTTTCTAGGTCCTTCAATTACCCAGTCAGCCGGATCTTTGTGGTCAAAACGACATTCGTTACAAATAAATTCCTCTACTTCGTGGTATTGATCTTTTCGACCAGTTACTCTTTGGATTTCATTACCAAACATCCAAACCGTAGTTTTTCCGCAACATTTATCACAATCTCTGTGCGCATCATAAGGTTTGTTAAACCAAACTCTTGATTTGAAACGGAATGTTTTGTCAGTTAATGCTCCTACAGGACATACATCAATCATGTTTCCTGAGAATTCATTATCAATTGCCTTAGAAATACAAGTCGAAATATTAGCATGGTCACCACGGTCTAATACTCCATGAACTCTATTATCTGTTAATTGATCAGCAACAGCAACACAACGTTGACATAAAATACAACGGTTCATGTGCAATTGAATATTCGGACCAATATCTTCTGGTTCAAAAGTTCTTTTTTCTTCAATAAAACGGGTCTTCGATTTTCCGTGCTCAAAGCTTAAATCCTGCAAATCACATTCTCCAGCTTGATCGCAAATGGGACAATCTAATGGGTGGTTAATTAATAAAAATTCGGTTACTGACTGACGTGCTTCACGTACACGATCCGAATTTTTGCTATTTACTTCCATACCATCCATACATCCTGTTACACAAGAGGCCATCAATTTAGGCATTGGTCTTGGATCGGCATCACTACCTTTTGACACTTCCACTAAACAACAACGGCATTTACCTCCCGTTTTCTCTAGTTTAGAATAATAGCACATTGCAGGTGGAACTGATTCTCCTCCTATCATACGAGCAGCTTGTAGAATGGTTGTTCCAGGAGCTACTTCTATGCTTTGACCGTCTATTGTTACTTTCATATTCTTTTGTTATTGCTTGTTGGTTGTCAGTCTTTGGTTTTCCATCAACTTACAACTTACAACTGTCAACTTTTATACTGTTTGTTTTGCTACCAAATGTCTTACTTTCTCAAAAGGCTCAGCCACAAAGTGATCTCTGTTTTTAATTCTTTCAGGGAAACGAACGTGGTATTCAAATTCTTCTCTAAAATGACGAATAGCTGCTGCTACCGGCCAAGATGCGGCATCTCCTAATGGGCAAATGGTGTTTCCTTCAATTTTACTTTGAATACTCCATAATAAATCGATGTCTTCTTCACGTCCCTGACCGTTTTCAATACGCCATAATACTTTTTCTAACCATCCTGTTCCTTCACGACATGGGGTACATTGTCCGCAAGATTCATGGTGATAGAAACGAGAGAAATTCCAAGTGTTACGTACAATACAAGCGGTATCATCATATACGATAAATCCTCCAGAACCTAACATTGAACCTGTTGCAAATCCACCGTCACTTAATGATTCGTAAGTCATTAAACGATCTTCACCATTGGCTGTTTTAAAAATTAAATCAGCTGGTAAAATAGGTACTGATGATCCTCCTGGGACTAATGCTTTTAAAGGACGGTTTGAACTCATTCCTCCTAAATATTCATCAGAATTCATGAATTCGTCCACACTTAAACCTAATTCAATCTCGTAAACTCCAGGGTTTTTGATATTTCCGGATGCTGAAATTAATTTAGTTCCTGTAGATCTTCCAATTCCAATTTTTGCATAATCATCACCTGAATTGTTTACAATCCATGGCACTGCTGCTATAGTTTCTACGTTGTTTACCACTGTTGGGTTAGCCCAAAGTCCTGAAACGGCTGGGAATGGTGGTTTGATACGTGGATTACCTCTTTTTCCTTCTAATGACTCGATTAAAGCGGTTTCTTCTCCACAAATGTAAGCACCTGCACCACAGTGAACGTGTAATTCTAAATCATAACCGGTTCCTAAAATATTTTTTCCTAACCATCCTGCAGCTTTAGCCTCAGCAATCGCTCTTTCTAATATTTTAAAAACCCACATGTATTCTCCACGAATGTAGATATACGAACGGTTAGCTCCTAAGGCATAACTGGAAGTAATCATTCCTTCAATCAATAAGTGAGGAATATATTCCATCAAATATCTGTCTTTGAATGTTCCTGGTTCTGACTCATCGGCATTACAAACCAAGTGTCTTGGTTTTCCTGATTTTTTGTCAATAAAACTCCATTTCATTCCCGCTGGGAAACCTGCGCCACCACGACCTCTAAGCCCTGATTTTTTTACTTCCTCAACTACATCGTCAGGAGTCATTGATTTCATAGCTTTTTCAACTGAAGCATAACCTCCGTGTTGGCGGTAAACTTCATAGGTTTTAATCCCCGGAACGTTGATTTTGTCTAATAATATTTTTCTTGACATCTTATTTATCGTGTAATATTATTTTATTATCTCGGCAATCAGCAATTAACTGATCGATTTTTTCTTTCGTCAAATGCTCTTTGTAAAAATCACCTAATTGCATCATTGGAGCATATCCGCAAGCACCTAAACATTCTACTCCTCTTACTTCGAAAAGTCCGTCTGGAGTGGTTTCACCGATGCCTACACCTAATTTTTCGCAGGTATAATCCATTAAATCTTCGGTACCTCTTAGGCAACAGCATGAAGTTTGGCAAAATTCAAACATGTATTTCCCAATAGGTTTTAGGTTGAACATGGTATAGAAAGTGGCAACTTCGTAAACTTCAATAGGTAAAATTTCAAGAATTTCGGCAACTTTATCCATTAGCTCAACGCTTAACCAATTGTCGTGAGCATCCTGAACTTCGTGTAAAACAGGCAATAAAGCTGATTTCTTTTTGTCTTCAGGGTAATGACTTAATAATTCATTGATGCGGTTCATCAATGTTTCAGTCATATTTATTTCTTGTTTGTGATGTGTACGTTCCATAATTTATGCGTCTAATTCTCCAGCAATTACATTTAAACTTGATAAAATCACAATGGCATCTGATAGCATGGCACCTTTTATCATTTCCGGATAAGCTTGGTAGTAAATAAAACAAGGTCTTCTAAAGTGAAGTCTGTAAGGAGTACGGCTACCATCAGTTACTAAATAGAAACCAATCTCTCCATTTCCCCCTTCTACCGGATGATAGATTTCGGCAACAGGAACAGGAACTTCTCCCATTACAATTTTGAAATGATAGATTAATGATTCCATATTATGGTAAACATCTTCTTTTGGAGGTAAGTAGTAATCAGGAACTTCAGCATGGTATTCATTTCCTGCCGGCATTTTATCCAATGCCTGACGGATGATGCTTAAACTTTCCCAAACTTCTGCATTACGAACACAAAAACGGTCATAAGTATCTCCTGATTTTCCTACTGGGATTTTAAAGTCAAAATCCTCGTAAGAACTGTATGGCTGCGCTACACGAACGTCATAATCAACACCTGCAGCCCGTAAATTTGGTCCTGTAAATCCGTAAGCCATTGCTTTTTCAGCAGAAATAGCTCCTACGTTTACAGTTCTATCGATAAAAATTCTGTTTCTTTCGAATAAGTTTTCAAATTCTTTCCAAGCAACTGGAAATTCTTCTAAGAAAGTATTTAATAATTCAAATGCTTTTGGAGACCAGTCTCTTTCAAAACCACCAATTCTTCCCATATTTGTTGTTAAACGGGCTCCACAGATTTCCTCGTAGATTTCATATACTTTTTCTCTGAATTGGAAAACGTATAAGAAACCGGAATAAGCTCCTGTATCGACACCTAAAATAGAATTGCAAATCAGGTGATCAGTAATTCTGGCCAATTCCATTACAATAACCCTTAAATACTGAGCGCGTTTAGGAACTTCGATATTTAATAATTTTTCTAAAGTCATCCACCATCCCATATTGTTGATAGGAGAGGAGCAGTAGTTCATACGGTCAGTAAGTGGAGTGATTTGATAGAAAGGACGATTTTCTGCAATTTTTTCAAATGCACGATGGATATAACCAATAGTTGGTTCAGCATCTAAAATTCGTTCTCCATCCATCAACAGAATGTTTTGGAAAATTCCGTGTGTCGCTGGGTGAGTAGGACCTAAATTTAAGATAGAAAGCTCGCTTCCGTCTTCATTTTGTCGCTCTTTTATGATTTTAGCATAGCGATGCTCTGGTGGTAATAATAGTTCTGACATTTATAGAATGTGAAAAATTATATATTGTTTTTTAGCAATTGTCTACTGTTCTTCCGAAGAAGCGGTCGTCTTTATCTGTTCTTCCTCCGTCTTCCATTGGGAATTCTTTACGCATAGGGAAAGAAATCATTTCATCCATATTTAAAATACGTTTCAATTGTGGATGCCCCATAAAGTTGATGCCGAAGAAATCATATGTCTCTCTTTCCATCCAATTGGCTGTCAGGAATATATTAGAAACTGTTTTGATTTCCGGGTTTTCCCCGTTAAGGAAAGCTTTGATTCGAATACGCTTGTTTTCGTACCAATTGTGCATGTGGTAGACAACGGCAAATTGTTTATCTGCTGGGTTATCAGGGTAATGAATTCCACATAAATCCGTTAGGAAATGAAAACGTAATTCAGGATCGTTTTTTAGGAATAAAATGATAGCAGTGTTGTTTTTTGCATTAATCTCAAACGAAAAAATATCTCTTTCCTGTTGGAAATTAAAAACATCAGCTGCGAATGTTTCTGCTAATTTATCTTGGATAGCTGTATTTTCTAATGCCATTTTATTTGATATTATAAGAAGCTAATAATTCTTGATACTCAGGTGAACTTCTTCTTCTTACTGATTCTGATTTTACAAGTTCTTGTAATTTCATTACTCCATCAACAATTTGTTCTGGTCTTGGTGGGCAACCTGGAACATATACATCCACAGGGATAACTTTGTCAATTCCTTGTAGTACAGAATAAGTATCGAATATTCCTCCTGAAGAAGCACAAGCTCCTACAGCAATTACCCATCTTGGTTCAGACATTTGCTCGTAAACTTGGCGCAAGATTGGCGCCATTTTTTTGGAAATAGTTCCCATAACCATCAACATATCCGCTTGACGAGGAGAGAAACTTACACGCTCAGAACCAAAACGCGCTAAGTCGTAATGAGAAGCCATAGTGGCCATAAATTCAATTCCACAACAAGAAGTAGCAAAAGGTAATGGCCAAAGTGAATTGGCACGTGCCAAACCTACAACATCATTAAGTTTTGTAGCAAAGAATCCTTCACCTACAACACCTTCCGGAGGGGCAACCATATTTATTTTTGAATTACTCATTTTATAAATGTTATGCGTTATGAGTTATAAATTCATAACTTAAATTTAAAATCAATTTTTTTAAATCTTTTATCCTTTAAGATTTCTAGTTTTAGATTATAATTTCTATTTAAAAATCTAAAATCTTTTATTAGTCCCATTCTAAAGCTTTCTTTTTGATGATGTAGAAAAATCCAACCAAAAGTAAAGCCATGAAAACAATCATTTTTAGCATTCCTTCGATTCCTAATTCTTTGAAGTTAATGGCCCAAGGATATAGAAATATTACTTCAACATCAAACAAAACGAATAAAATAGCAACTAGGAAATATTTTACAGAAAATGGAATACGGGCATTTCCCACAGATTCAATTCCACATTCGAAGTTTTTATCTTTTGAAGCCGATTTTCTTCTAGGTCCTAGCTTACCTGAAATTAGGATGGTACCTACTACGAAACCTATTGCAAGTAAGGCTTGCATGAGAATTGGTAGGTAGTTAAATTGTTCTGATTGCATAGAAATAAATTTTGTGCTAAAATAAGTCACAAAGATATACTTCAATGTTATAAAACACAAGTTTAAAACCAAAATTACACATTGATTTTAAAGGTTTTTTTTGTAGTTTTTAATGATTATAAATAAGTAAATTTTGAATTTCTTAAAATAATCTAAAAATTTTAAGATTTGTACCAAAAAAAAGGTTCCGATACTATCGGAACCTTTTGGTCATTCGTAACAAAAAACTATTTTGTTTAGATTACTGCAACTTTAGCAGCAACCTTTCCTTTTCTTCCTTCTTCTTCTTCGTAGCTCACTCTGTCTCCTTCGCGTAATTCTTCCGCGCTGATTCCTGAAGCATGAACAAAAATGTCTTTTCCTGTTTCTTCGTCTGTAATGAATCCGTAACCTTTTGATTCATTG
>JALRGZ010000041.1 GCA_023253295.1 Flavobacterium sp. | reverse complement strand
CGTCCGTCATTATGAGGAAGTCGAAAACATGCTGCAACAGCTTTTAAAAAGCTTTGGCAAAGTCGATGTGCTATTGAACAATGCTGCGGGTAACTTCATCTCTCCTACCGAGAGACTTTCGGCTAATGCTTTTGACACCATTATCGATATCGTTTTAAAAGGCACCAAAAACTGTACGCTGGCTTTTGGAAAACACTGGATTGATTCCAAGCAAACATCATCTACGGTTCTAAATATTGTTACCACCTATGCTTGGACGGGCTCGGCTTATGTGGTTCCCAGCGCAACGGCCAAGGCTGGCGTGCTTGCCATGACCCGAAGTCTGGCTGTAGAATGGGCTAAGTACGGTATTCGCACCAATGCCATTGCTCCCGGACCTTTTCCTACCAAGGGCGCTTGGGACCGTTTACTTCCGGGCGATTTGGCTCAAAAATTTGATTTGGCTCAAAAAGTACCTCTCAAACGCGTGGGCGACCATCAGGAATTAGCCAATTTGGCTGCCTATCTGGTTTCCGATTTTTCCGCTTATATCAATGGCGAAGTAATTGTGATTGACGGTGGCGAATGGCTCAAAGGCGCTGGCCAATTCAACCTACTGGAAGCCATTCCTGAGGAACTTTGGAACCAACTCGAAATGCTAATTAAAGCCAAAAAGAACCAATAATTCCTTATTCTTTTTTTGGGCGTTCCCTTCCCCACTCCGCAAAGCTCCGTGGCTCAGGTCAGGCTGTACGCTATATTCCCGATAAAAACTTCGGCAAAAAGCCTCGTTTTTGTATCGGGAGATACCACTTCCATCCTTAACGCAAACCCCAATCCACATCACGTTTGTTCATTGCGAGCGCAGCGAAGCAATCCCATCAAGCTTTTCAAACGCAATAAATCTAAAAAAACACAAGCTTACATTTGTAAATATTTATTGATATATTTGAAAACTAAATATAATTATTCCATAAAAACTCATTAAAACCTATGAGAGATTTAATTAAATTTTTTCCTGTTACTACAATTTTATTAACTTATCTTTTCGTTTGCGGATCACTTTATCTGATTGGCTTTTGGAGTATTTTTAATATTGATGCCTTTAGTTTAATTTCCGTATATGATATTCCTAAAAACTTCGTATATCCTTTAATGATTTCTCAAGGAACATATTTTATCAATATGCTATTAGGCCAATCCCTCCATCAATTATCTTTCATAAATCGAGAAAACAACACAGAAAATTTTATCAAAATAGATGAAAATTGGTCTCCTAAAAAGAAAAAAATAATAAGTTTTATAACCCTTATAGATATTTGGCCTATTCTAATTATTTTTTCCCTTCCCTTACTAATTACAAATCATGAGAAAAGTATTCTTTATTGGTCAATTTCATCTTTAATTCTTTCATATTTTTTACTGTACAAATTCGTAAATTTCTCATCAATCAAATTATATGTTCCAAACATATACATTAGATTCTATTTAGGGCACTTTTTAACATTTTTCCCTATAAGCTGTTTTTCTGTTGGAAAAATTGAAAGTCTAAAAATTTATCACAATAAAAAAGAAATAAAATATTTTGATATAATTAATAAAGACAATAAAACTCAAATAAACGATCCAAAATGTCTGAAATTCATAGGATTTATTAGCGATAAGGTTATATATAGCACATTGGATAACCAAAAAACTTTTATTTTAAACAAGGATTCTTCTGACGGTTTTCAATTAAGTAATAACTAAAAGATAAATCTAGATTAACCCAGGCTCCGCAAAGTTTGTAACTTTGCAGCAGTGTTCATCGGTTTGCAACCGATACTTTAGCTGTCGCAGACAGCAAAACGCTTCCTCAAAGTCAAAGACTTTGCGGAGCAAAAACAGATCGTTTCTTTTAACCTTTCCAAAAAACTACATGAATTAATCCGTTTAATCTGTGTTATCCGTGGCCTAATGCGATTAAATCCCTATTTTTGTTAGCAAATCAAACAAAAAACCTTTTATGCTAATCATAGGAATTGCAGGCGGAACAGGAAGTGGAAAAACAACGGTGGTGCACCAAATCATGAATCAGTTGCCGGATGCCGAAGTGGGCGTACTTTCTCAGGATTCCTACTATAAACCTACAGGTCATTTGAGTTATGACGAACGTGCTTTGATCAATTTTGACCATCCCAGAGCCATTGATTTTGATTTATTGGTAGAACACATCAACGAACTCAAAGCAGGCAAAACCATCCTACAACCGGTTTATTCTTTTATAACCCACAACCGTACTGAGGATACCATCAGCACCCATCCCAGAAAAGTAATTATTGTTGAAGGTATTTTGATTTTGGCACATCCTGAATTAAGAGATTTATTTGACATCAAAATCTTCGTCCATGCCGATGCCGATGAACGTTTAATTCGTCGTTTAAAAAGAGACATCGCCGAACGTGGTCGTGATATGGACGAGGTGTTAAACCGCTATCAAAAAACCTTAAAACCAATGCACGAACAATTTATTGAGCCTACTAAAGCCTACGCGGACATCATTATTCCAAACAATCATTACAACACTGTGGCCATCGACATGCTTCGCAGCGTAATTAATCAAAAAATTCTATAATTTTATTGTAATTTTATTGCGTTTAATTATTGACTTGAATTGTCAGGCTGAGCCTGTCGAAGCCCCAAAAATCAAGTAACCATCATTTGAAATTAAATACAACTCATGACAAACCCCTATAAAGAAAAAGCCTGGTTCAAATTTTTAAGTAACAAATACATTTGGTCCTTATTATTTTTCGTCGTTTGGATGTTATTTCTGGACAATTATTCTTATTTTGACCATCGTGTTTTAGACAATCAAATTGAAGAATTAGAAGACAACAAAAACTATTATCAGGAGGAAATTAAAAAAGACGAGTCGCAAATTAAACAACTCAAAAATCCTGATCAGATAGAAAAATACGCCCGCGAAAAATACTATATGAAAAAAGACAGCGAGGACATTTATATTATTGAATTTGAAGGAGACACGATTGAGAAAAAATAATTCAACACACCCCTAACCCCTCTCAAGAGGGGAATTAATACCAAACTAAAATGGCTACTCCACTTTTCGAAGAATTCGATGCTGTTTCATCCAAACAATGGAAACAAAAAATCCAATTCGAATTGGATGGAGCCGACTATAATGAAAGTTTAGTTTGGAATTCACCAGAAGACATTAAAGTCAGACCTTTTTATCACGGAGACGATTTTAACCAAACGGCTACCGTTCCTACCCATGCCACCGAATTTAAAATATGCCAAAACATTTTTGTTTTTGACATCCAAAAATCGATAGACCGAGCTTTAGATTCACTAAATAGAGGAGCTGAAAGTTTGCGTTTTACCATAACCGATGAATCGCTGGATATTGTACAACTACTTGCAAGTTTGCCTTTAGAAAACACTCCGATATATTTTGATTTCAAATTTTTATCGGTGGAATCAATTTCGAAAATAAATTCTATTGTTGCACAAAAAAAAGCAAAAGTATTTTACAATCTGGATCCTATCGGACAATTAGCCCGTGAAGGAAATTGGTTCCAGACCAAAGAAAAAAACAATTTCGAATCGCTGCAACTCCTTACCAAAAACACCAGAGAAAGTTCGTTGATAAGCGTCGATATGGGCTTGTACCAAAATGCGGGTGCCAACATGGTGCAACAACTGGCTTATGGTTTGGCGCATGCCAATGAATATTTCAACCGCATTCCAACCATACATCAATCGATTGTTTTTGAAGTGGCCGTAGGCAGCAATTACTTTTTTGAAATTGCCAAATTACGTGCGTTACGACTGTTATTTCAATTAATCGCCAAGGAATACTACCATGACAAAGATTGCCACCTTTTGGTAACCCCAACTAAACGCAACAAAACCTTGTACGATTACAATATGAATATGTTGCGTACCACTACCGAATGCATGTCGGCTATAATAGGTGGCGCTGATGCTGTTGCCAATTTGCCTTACGATGCGATTTATCATAAAAGCAATGAATTTGGCGACCGAATGGCACGTAACCAATTGTTGATCCTGAAAGACGAAAGTTATTTTGACAAAGTCAACAATCCCGCTGACGGGAGTTATTATATCGAGACTCTAACGCAACAACTGGCCGAAAAAGCGTTGCAATTGTTTAAAGAAATTGAAGCCAACGGAGGTTTTTTAAAACAACTGAACGAAGGTGTTATCAAAAGAAAAATTCAGGAAAGCGCCGACAAAGAACAACAACTTTTTGATTCAGATAAGGAAATCTTAATTGGAACTAACAAATACCAGAATCCAAAAGACAAAATGAAAGACAACATCGAGCTGTATCCTTTTATAAAAATAAAACCCCGAAAAACCCTGATAAAGCCTATAATTGAAAAACGTCTGGCTGAGAAAATTGAACAGGAACGACTCGCCGCCGAAGAAAAATAAAATTCAATTAGTAATTATACATTGGTAAAAAAGCACCCAAATGATTCGAAAAGACCTCCGACATATTCAACTCAAAACTCAGCCATCCGAAGCGAATTCAAGTTTCGAATATTCTTTTGCAAAAGAAAATTCGGTAACTGAAAATTTTGTTACAGCCGAAGGAATTGAGTTGAAACAAAACTATAAAGAAGAGGATATTGAAGATTTAGAACATTTGGATTTTGGGGCGGGTTTTCCTCCCTATCTTCGTGGCCCACACACGACCATGTACGTTCAGAAACCTTGGACTATCCGTCAATATTCGGGTTTTTCAACAGCAGAAGAAAGTAATGCTTTTTACAAACGAAATCTCAAAGCAGGTCAGGAAGCACTTTCGATTGCCTTTGATTTAGCCACACACCGCGGTTATGACTCCGACCATGAACGTGTGGTTGGCGATGTTGGAAAAGCAGGTGTAGCGATTGATACAGTAGAAGATTTCAAGATTTTATTTGACCAAATTCCTTTGGATAAAATGTCGGTTTCCATGACGATGAACGGAGCCGTTTTACCTATAATGGCTTTTTATATCGTAGCCGCCGAAGAACATGGTGTTGCTCCAGAACAACTTTCGGGAACCATTCAAAACGACATCCTGAAAGAATTCATGGTACGTAATACTTACATTTACCCACCTGAAGCTTCGATGAAAATTATTGCAGCTATTTTTGAATATTGCAGTAAAAAAATGCCCAAATTTCATTCAATTTCCATTTCGGGCTACCACATTCAGGAAGCGGGAGGAACGGCAGATATTGAGTTAGCCTACACCCTCGCCGATGGTTTGGAATATGTAAGAACCGGATTGTCAACAGGAATGAAAATAGATTTTCATATTCTTTAAATGCATTATCAG
>JALRGZ010000011.1 GCA_023253295.1 Flavobacterium sp. | reverse complement strand
ACAAATTGCGGCTGCTTTGAGTTCGCTTTGTGAGCCTTTCCTGCCATTTACTGCGGCTAAATTGAAGCGTATTTTAAACTTAGGCGATGTAAAAATCGATTGGAATACCATTACTGATACAGCAGATGTAATGCCTGCAGGACACCAAATTGGACAAGCAGAATTACTTTTTGCAAAAATAGAAGACGAAGCGATTCAAAAACAAATAGATAAATTGGAAGCAACTAAAACAGCTAATTTGGCTGAAAACAAAAAGGCAGAGCCTCAGAAAGATTTAATTCAGTTTGAAGATTTTGCTAAAATGGATTTACGTGTAGGTACTATTTTAGAGGCGGAAAAAATGCCAAAAGCGAACAAACTATTGGTTTTAAAAGTAGATACCGGAATTGACGTTCGTACCATTGTTTCGGGTATTGCCGAGAGTTTCAAACCGGAAGATATTCTTGGTAAAAGAGTTACTGTTTTAGTGAACTTAGCACCTAGAGCTTTACGTGGTGTAGAAAGTCAAGGAATGATTTTGATGACCAATAATGCCGAAGGTAAATTGGTTTTCGTAAATCCGGATGCTGAGGGTGTTGGGAATGGAGAGACGATTAATTAGTTTTAGACTTTTAAAATTGTGATTAAAGAGCCAGTATTTTTATACTGGTTTTTTTTATTATTAAAAGTTTAGATATGTAGTAGTTAATATTGGTTTTTGTATTATATTTCGCTCGAAATAATATTAATGATGAAAAAGATAATTTTTAGCTTCGGTTTGATGATGAGTTTAGCAACTTTGCAAGCTCAAAAGGAAGTGGCTTCTTTGCCAGTTTCCTATTCCAGTGAATTCTTTAGTGATAAAGAGTCTATAGCGGTTTCAAATAATAAAACTAAAGAGTTGGTTTTGTTGATTGAAGATAATGAAAAGACTATTTTGTCCTTGTTAGACGAAAAGTTTAAACAAGTAGCTACATTAAATGGTGAAAAATTAGATCGTAAATTTAAAACATTTATTGGTTACAGTATTCAAGGGGATAATTATTATATATTCTTTAAAAATAATACTGATAAAAAATTTGGTTACATAGCGTTTAATTTTAAATCTGGAACTATAGCTCAATCTCTTTTAGATTTTAAACTTGATAATGAGAAATATGTTGAAGCAATAACTCAGAATGATGTTTTTTATTTAATGACATCAGAGAAAAAAACAGGCGTCGTTAATTTTTATGAATTTTCTAAAGACAAACAATTATTAAAACATGCCGTTGATTTTAATTTTGTTACTTATGATATTGTGTCAAGCGATGGTAATGTTCACAAGACGCCTTATGAATTGTTAACTTCGAACGCTTGGGGGAATACAGGTTCACTAACCAAGATTGATCTTAATAGTCCCAGTGCTATTGAATCTACATCTGAAAAAGTAAAATTATATCAAATAGGAAATGAACTTGTTTTTACGTTCGATATTCAGGATGATTCTACTTCAATTATTATTGTAAATACAACTGATTTTTCAAAAAAAGAAATAGCTTTTGAAAAACCAAAATTGGATGAGTATGATGGTTCAGCATCACACAATTCAGTATACAATAAAGGTGTTTTATATCAAGCTGTTTGTTCTTCTAAGCAATTGAAATTAACTGCAAAAAACTTCAAAGATGAAATTTTACTAAAAGAACTTAGTGTTAGTGTTGACAATGATAGTATTCCTTTTAAAAATGGACCAATTATTCAGGAAAATAGTTCTATGTGGTTTAAAGATAATAAGAGAGTAAGAGAGTTAGAAAAGTCTTCAAAATTTTTAAGAAAAGTAAGTAATGGTCGATTAGGTATTATTGCATTTGTTAATCCTAATAATATAAGACAGATTACAGTAGGTGGATATGTTGAGAGAAAAGGTGGAGGGGGTTTTGGAATGATGCCGATGGGAGGAATACCATTGGGAGGAATACCATTGGGAGGCGGAATGATGCTTACCACGACATTTAATCCATTTATGGGAGCCTATAATAGTTATTCCTATACTAAGTCTACACGAATTGAATGTTTGTTTGATAGTGATTTTAACCATGTTGAAGGAGAAATTGGAGAAAATATTTTTGACAAAATTCATGAACAGGAAAAAAGTATTGAAAAAGAAAAAAGCTTGGCTTCGGGTTTGAAACTCAAGAATGTATATAGGCATAATGATAAATTTTATTTGTCCTATCTGAACAATTTAGATAATAAATATAATATTATTGAGATTGAAAATTAATGCAATTTCTTCTTAGCATTAACTATAGAAATAATATTTGAATAGGTATGATGTATTGCCACAATTTGTATTGTGGCAATTATTATTTTTGACAAATGAATCATACCAAACCCAAATTAGCTTTAGCCCTTGGAATACTTTGTATTTCTATCTTTCCTATTTTGGTTCGCTTGCATTTAACTGATGGATTGATTTCGGCCTTTTATCGCATGTTTATTGCTGCCGTTTTCTTATTGCCTTATGTTTTTATTAGCAAACGGTTTCAGCTGCCGGAATGTCGTTATTTGTTGCTTTCGGCTGTTTGCGGAATGATCTTCGCTTCGGATATTTCTGTTTGGAATTTTGCCATACAACATTCCAGTGCTACTCAGGCTACTTTACTGACTAATTTAACACCTGTTTGGGTAGGAATGGGGTCCTTCTTTTTCTTGAAAAATAAGCCAAGTGCTAACTTTTGGTTAGGAACAATTGTTGCTCTTTTCGGGATGTTAGTTCTGGTTGGTTTTGATATTTTTATCCAGTTTAAAGTTGATTTGGCTTTTGTTTTTGCAATGATTTCGGGAATGCTTTATGCTTCTTATATCATAATTAGTAAAAGTGTTTTAGAAAAGATGGATGTACTTTCATTTATGAGCATTGTATTATTTAGTTCGAGTTTGGTTTTAGCAATAGTTTGCTGGATTGCTGGCGAATGTTTTTCAGGTTTTTCTACTACGGCATGGTTGGTTTTGTTAGTTCAAGGTATAGTTTGTCAGCTTATTGCTTGGTTGTTGATTAGTTATGCTACGCAACATCTTCGTGCTACCAGAGTATCGCTTAGTTTATTAAGTCAGGCAGTTTTGACTACTTTTTTAGCTTGGATTTTTTTAGGAGAAATGATGAGTTGGGATAGGATTGTTGGTGCTGTTTTTCTACTTTTAGGAATTCGAATCACTTTTTATAATAAACCACTTTGGATTAAAAAATAAAACTATGTCTTTTAAAATAATTGCCTTTGATGCCGATGATACATTGTTTGTAAATGAAACCTATTTTTTAGAAACAGAGGAAAAATTCTGTGCTTTGATGAGTGATTATTTGTCGCATCAGGGGATTTCTCAGGAACTTTTCAGAATTGAGATTGCGAATTTAAAGATATACGGTTACGGTATCAAGGCTTATATTCTATCAATGATTGAAGCAGCTATGACTATTTCCAATAATACCATTCCTGTTGAAGTAGTGGCTAAAATTATTGAATACGGTAAGGATTTATTAGAAAAACCAATTGTTCTATTGGATGGGGTAGAGGAAACTCTTGAATCTTTGTATGGTAAATACAAATTAGTGGTAGCTACCAAAGGGGATTTGCTGGATCAAAGACGAAAATTGCACAATTCCGGTTTAGGGAAATATTTTCATCATATTGAAGTAATGTCAGATAAGCAGGAACAGGATTATTTGGATTTGATTAAACGTTTAGAGATTCAACCTGAAGAGTTTTATATGATTGGGAATTCTTTAAAGTCGGATGTTTTGCCGGTATTGGCTATTGGGGGGCATGCAGCTCATGTTCCTTTTCATACTACCTGGGCTCACGAAAAAATTGACCATGAGGTCAAACATCAAAACTTTAGTGCTTTTGAAAATATTACTGAGATTCTTGAGATATTGCATTAGTGTTGGATAATTTTTTTGACTATAAATGAAATCATGTAAGTTTTAATTTAGTTTTTTTGACGTTTTTTTTTAACTTTACTTGAAGTCGAACCATTAAAAACTGATTATATGTTGTCAAAAAATATTGAAAGTGCCCTAAATAATCAAATTAGAATTGAAGCAGAATCATCTCAGACTTATTTGTCCATGGCTTGTTGGGCTGAGGTTCATGGTTTAGAAGGAATATCACGTTTTATGTATGCTCAATCCGATGAAGAACGTGCTCATATGCTCAAATTGGTTAAATATGTGAATGAGCGTGGCGGGCATGCTCAAGTAACCGATTTGAAAGCTCCAAAAACAACGTATAGTACTTTTAAGGAAATGTTTGAAGCCTTATATGAGCACGAGGTTTTTGTTTCAAATTCGATAAATGAATTGGTTCATATTACTTTTTCGGAGAAGGATTATGCGACCCACAATTTTTTACAATGGTATGTTTCGGAGCAAATTGAAGAAGAAGCAACAGCCAAAACCATTTTGGATAAAATTAACCTTATTGGAGATGATAAAGGGGGATTGTATTTGTTTGATCGTGATATCCAACAATTAGCAATTGCAAATTCTGCGGCTGTTACTCCTAAATAGGAAAAGTTAAATTTTATTTAGAATAGATAAAAATAATATTTTTTAGTTTATATTTGCTTCAGTATTAAACTGCTGGCAAGATGGGCAAGAAAGAAAAAGATAAAGACAAAAAAAAGAAGAAGAAAGACAAAAAGAAAAAAGAAGCTCTTGTTGTTATAAAAAAAGTGGAAAACTGTAAATCTTCTTGCTGTGAAAAATTTAAAAAATCAGAGAGTAAGCGTTGTAAACGTTGTCCTATGTATGATTTGATTAAAAAAGTCGCATAGATAAATAATATATAAAACCCATCTTGTTATAAAAACGAGATGGGTTTTTGTTTGTCACATCGAGCGATGTCGAGATGTTCTTTTAAAGATCTTCTCTCCCGAAACTTCGGGATCCTAGAACGGACAGGGTATTAACCCTTGGAATATTGGTTTTTATTTTCCTAATAAAAGAATATCTGAAACCACGACCTCTGTTACATAGCGTTTCTCTCCGTTTTTGTCATCATATGAGCGATGTGTTAATTTACCTTCAATAGCTATTTCTTTACCTTTAGTAGCATATTTTTCAATAATTTCGGCAGTTTTGCCCCAGGCAACTAAACGATGCCATTGGGTTTCTTCTATTTTTTCTCCTTTGTCGTTTTTATAACTTTCATTAGTTGCCAAGGTGAAATTGGCTAATTTTTTACCTCCTTCAAAATTTTTGATTTCTGGTTCGTTTCCTAAGTGACCGATCAACTGTACTTTGTTTCTTAATGCATTCATGGCGTGTAAAATTTAATAGTTAATAAATATTTGTAATTGAAATTATAGTTGTCGTTGTTTTGTTTCGACAGTACAAAGTTGCGTCAGCTGTCAAGTAATATTCGGTTTTTAGTTACTTACTTTCGGTTGTAAATATTTGTAAGCGTTTGTAAACGGATAGTATTTTTTGTATATTGCAGAAAATCAATGAGTTTATGCAAGCAGAAATCAACAAAGTCGAACTACGCAATCTACAAATTCAAGATTATAAAGATTTAAAAAAGTCCATGATTGAGTCCTATCCCGAAATGGTAGATGGATATTGGAGGGAATCGGATATAAAAAAATTACTCAAAATTTTTCCTGAAGGACAATTGGTTGTTCTGGTAGATGATATAGTGGTAGGCGCTGCTTTATCATTAATCGTCAAAGAAAGTTTAGTAGAAACAAACCATGACTATGCTAAGATTACAGGTGATTATACCTTTTCGACACATACGTCTGATGGAGAAGTATTATACGGAATAGATGTTTTTGTAGTGCCCAAGTATCGTGGATTGCGTTTAGGACGTCGTTTATATGATGCCCGAAAGGAAATTTGCGAACAACTAAATTTAAAATCCATTGTGTTTGCCGGCCGAATTCCTAATTATGGGAAATATTCTAATGAGCTTACTCCAAAAGTCTATATTGATAAAGTAAGAAGAAAAGAAATACACGATCCTGTTTTATCCTTTCAGTTGAGTAACGAGTTTCACGTAATGCGAGTGATGAGAAACTATCTGGAAGGCGACAGGAAGTCCAGACAGTTTGCCGTTTTGTTAGAGTGGAATAATATTTATTATGATGAAAGTCCGCAAATTATTAATACGACCAAAAGTGTTATTCGATTGGGTTTGATTCAATGGCAAATGCGTCCGCTTAAAGATTTGGAAGCTTTGTTTGAGCAGTCGGAATTTTTTATTGATGCCGTATCGGGTTATGGAAGTGATTTTGCTGTTTTTCCGGAATTGTTTATTGCTCCATTGATGGCTGACTACAACCATTTGTCTGAGGCTGATGCGATTCGGGAATTGGCTAAATATTCTGAACCGATTCGAAAAAGATTTCAGGAATTTGCTATTTCTTATAATATTAATATCATCACAGGTAGTATGCCAACACTTGTAGATGGTGTTTTGTATAATAGTGGCTTTTTATGCAAAAGAGATGGTACGTATGAAACCTATACTAAGATTCATATTACTCCCAATGAAGTTTTTCATTGGGGTATAACCGGAGGAAATACTATCCGAACATTTGATACTGATTGTGGGAAAATAGGAATTATGATTTGTTATGATGTCGAATTTCCGGAACTGTCCCGATTAATGGCTGATGAAGGGATGAATATCTTGTTTGTTCCTTTCCTGACTGATACGCAAAATGGTTATACTCGTGTAAAACATTGTGCGCAGGCCAGAGCTATCGAGAACGAATGTTATGTGGCGATTGCAGGTTGTGTGGGAAATTTGCCAAGAGTAAACAATATGGATATCCAGTACGCACAAACGGCTGTTTTTACCCCTTCGGATTTTGCTTTTCCAAGTAATGGTATTAAAGCCGAAACCACTCCCAATACCGAAATGACTTTGATAGTAGATGTCGATTTAGATTTACTCAAAGAATTACACGAACACGGAAGTGTGAATATATTAAAAGACCGTCGTCACGATTTGTATCGAATCAAAAAATTAAAAAATTAGCCCATGAAAAGCTGTTTAGAATGTGGTGAAAAAATTGTAGGTCGTGAAGACAAAAAATTTTGCAGTGATGGCTGTCGGAATGCCTATAATAACAAGATGAATAAGGATAGTAATAATATTATGCGTAATATCAATAACAAATTACGCAAAAATTATCGCATTCTTGTCGAACTCAATACGGATGGAAAATCAAAAACATCAAGAACCAAATTACTTAGTAAAGGTTTCGATTTTGATTTTTTTACCAATATTTTGAAAACAAAAACTGGAAATACATACTATTTCTTATATGATCAAGGTTATATGTTATTAGAAAATGATATGTATATCCTTGTCAAAAAAGACAATTAAAAACCCTCCCAATCTACCTCAAATGAAAAAAGATTTATCCTCCATTGTAGCCGTGCTGTTTTTTACAGGAGTTCTCGCTTTTGTATATCTCAGTTTGATGCCACTTTGGACAGTGAATGATGAAAAACCCTTAGCCGAATTTTCAACAAAAAGAGCTTTGGTTCATGTTAAAAAAATGAGTCAAAAACCACATTTTGTAGGTTCTGGCTATCATAATCAAGTAGCTAATTATCTGCAATATGAATTGACTAAATTAGGGCTTGAGGCTCAATTTCAGGATGGATACACCTTAACCGATTGGGGTAATTTAACCAAATCACACAATATTATTGCCAGAATAAAAGGAAGCGGAAATGGTAAAGCTTTGTTATTGCTTTCGCATTATGACAGTGCGCCGCATTCGGCTTCAAAAGGAGCTGGTGATGATGCTGCAGGAGTAGCAACTATTCTGGAAAGTGTTCGTGCATTTTTGTATGCTAAAGTGCCACACAAAAATGATATTATTATTCTTTTTACCGATGCTGAAGAATTAGGTTTGAACGGTGCGGCTCTCTTTGTAACACAACATCAATGGGCAAAAGAAGTAGGTTTGGTTTTGAATTTTGAAGCCAGAGGTACCTCAGGACCAAGCTATATGCTGATGGAAACGACCAATGGAAATGCCGGAATGGTTGAAAATTTTGCAGCTGCTAATCCTAATTTTGCAGTTTCTAATTCGTTAATGTATAGTATTTATAAAATGCTTCCTAACGATACCGATTTAACTGTTTTTAGAGAACAAGGAAAAATCCAAGGATTTAATTTTGCTTTTATTGATGGGCATTATAATTATCACACGGCTCAGGATGATGTACAACATTTGGATGTTAATTCATTAGCACATCAGGGTTCTTATCTGATGCCTTTGCTAAGTTACTTTTCTGATATTAATTTGAATAGTGTCCAGACAATAGAAGATAAGGTATATTTTACGATTCCTTTTAATTTTATTAGTTATCCTTTTAGTTGGATACTACCAATGTTGATTATTGCTTTTGTTTTATTTCTTTTCTTTATTTTTTTAGGAATTGCCAAAAGAATACTTACTGTTCAAAAAATGCTTTCAGGTTTTGTTCCGTTTTTAGGTTCTCTGTTTTCAGCAGGATTGATTACTTTTCTAGGTTGGAAAATGTTATTACAAGTTTATCCGCAATACAACGATTTACTCAATGGATTTACCTATAATGGACATGCTTATATAGCTGCTTTTGTTTTGTTAAGCTTAGCTATTTGTTTTGTGTTTTATCGCTTTTTTGCTCCAAATAAAATCAGCGCCAATCATTATGTAGCACCATTATTCATTTGGTTGTTGCTTAATGCGGGAATTGCCTTTGGTTTACAAGGCGCTGGTTTTTTAATTATTCCAGTTTATTTTGGGATTTTTGCTTTTGGATTTTACATTCTTACTCAAAAATATAGCCCTATTTTAAATCTGATTTTTTGTGTGCCTACATTATTGATAGTGGCACCTTTTATTGAGATGTTTCCAATAGGTTTAGGACTTAAAATATTGTTTGGAAGTGCTATTCTTACAGCGCTTTGTTTTGGATTGCTTTTGCCGGTTTTTGGGAATTTTGTTCAAAAAGGAACCTGGTCTGTACTTTTTCTTTTGGCTTCCATTGGTTTTTTTGCGAAAGCGCACACCGAATCCGAATATGAAAAAGGAAAGGCTAAATCGAATAGTTTGGTGTATCTCTATGATGCAGATACTAATTCCGCCCAATGGTTGACCTATGATACTAATTTGGATTCCTGGACTAAGAATTATTTAGGTGAAAATCCGCAGCCACCTAAAGGACTGGAGGCTATTCCACTTTTTAGTAAATACAACAGTCAGTTTACTTTTGCTGCTCCAGCTCCAATAAAAAAGATTAAGCAACCCACAATTGATTTTTTAACGGATAGTATTTCGGATGGTCAGCGTTATTTGAAGATTCGAATTTCACCCAATCGGAAAGTAAATCGCTACGATATATTTGCCAATGAAAAGATGGATTTGTACAATATCAGGGCTAATGGAGTTTCTCATTTAGAGCAAAAAGCGAGAATTTATGAAAGAGAAGGGAAGAAGTTATTAAGTTATTATGTGGTGGATAATGATCCCTTGGTTTTAGAATTTAATGTCAACGCGACTACGGTTTTAGACATGCAGCTGTTAGAAAGTTCTTTTGATTTATTAGAAAATTCAATGTTTAACATTCGTAAACGTGCCGACTGGATGATGCCAACGCCTTTTGTGTTAAACGATGCGATAGCAATAAAAAAAGCCATTCGTCCAAGTCCAAGGAAAGTGGTTCAGGATTCTGTTCCGATTGTTGTGCCAAAAATGAAATATGTGAAACCAGTTAGAGTTGAAAAAGTCTCTGTTGTTGATAGTATTAATTAAATTAAACCCGAATTAATCATTGGAAGTTATGATAATAAGGCGCCAATGATTCCATAAGGGTTAACCCCGATTTAGAAATTCTTCAATGTTTTACTAAAACATTGATTAGATTTACTTTATCGATTCCGCTTTTTTTAATGCGGAATTTGGGTTAAAAGTTTATTAGATGATAAACCCGACAATATTTTTAAAGTTGTTGGGTTTTTTTGTGGTTATACTTTTACAAAATGCAATTAATTATTCTAAATTGCAGTTCGTCGGAAAAATGTTTTTTCAAGTGGGTTTGATTCGTTCATTTGCTTAAAATAATTTAACCAACCCACAAATTATGAAAAAACTTATCGCATCAATCCTAATTTTGGTAGTTACAAGTTCGATTCTCGTTTCTAAAAATGATACATCGTTGAATATAAATATAGCAAACGATAAAAGTAATAATCCCAATCAATACAATAAAAACTGGGAATATATAAAAGACAGATTGTTTGATGGAGAAACTGAAACAGTATATAAGCGTGAAGGGCCAATACTTATATCGCTAAAATACGCCTCAAAACAAGACAGTCTAATTGTAAATGAAATTATTAGGGAATTACGAACGGTTATTCCGAATAAAACTGTTGATTTCTTTGATGATTTTACTGGAGTATCTTTTGACATTGCTTTACGTAATGGTTATAACAAAGAATACAAAGGAATCTCTTTATGGGACTTGTCAAGATCAACAACTGAGTTGGGTTTTTACAAAAGTTCAGGAGTTGACAATAGATCTGAATCTGAAAAGCACATATGGTACCTTATGCCTCCTAAGGTAGATTCTGAAAGAAATATAGATTATCGATTGTCAAATGAAATTGGGACAATAACAAGAGAAGTTTTTGATTCAAAATCACAAAATATTTATAAGCCGATTTCTATTTCATTTGATATTAATAAAGAGATATCCTACAATGAACGGAAAACGTACATACAATATGAATTGTTAAGGTCGCTTTGTTATATTCAAGATGCTAATTTTATTCCTGTCACCTATGGGAAAGAGAATGTAAATAGTGTTTTTAGGTCTGCTCGACACAATCCTGAAAATTCAAAATTTACAGAAAGTGATAAATTTTTATTGCAAAAACTGTATTCGGATGATTTTATAGAGCAATTTGAAACCTATATGTATGCCAATTATCCTTGGCGATATGCAAGTAGTTTTACCAATAAAAAAATGCACGAGTTTAAAGTTTGGGGGATTATTATCGCTTTAGGTTTAGTGGTTTATGTTTTAATGTTCAGTTACTTTCAAAACCGAAAATTTAAGTGTAATTATCTTAATTACTTATTTCCAATTTTCATTATACTAATGTCTTTTATAAGTTTTAGTAATTTTCATAAATTGATGACAGATTTTAGAGTTTCTGTTAGTTGGTGGAATGCTCTTTTTTCTCTATTAATAGCACCAGTTTTATTTGCTTCGTTAATTTCCTTTGTGTTATGGGGATTAGAAAAAATAAGTTTTAAAAACAATGAAAATTTTAGTTATCAATTGATTCTGAAAGTTATTTTTACTTTTGTTAGTTTTATTGTACCGCTTGCTTTAATATTTTTAGAATCAGATAGACACGGATTTCTTGTTTTTATCTTACCTTATGTATTTTTTTCAGCAGGATTAGCAATTGGAAGAGGATTATTATTGTATTTGAATCATTTTTCGGAGTCTTTAGTTAAAGAAAAAGACCTAGAATTGAGCCGTTTGCAAGAAGCGAAAGCAGAAGCCGAAGTCAAAGTATTGCAATCGCAAATTAATCCGCATTTTTTGTATAATGCTTTAAATTCCATTGCCAGTTTAGCCCATACAGATGCTGATAAAACCGAAAGAATGGCGTTGTCCTTGTCGGATTTATTTCGACACAGTATTAACCGAAAAGGCAAAAAAGTAAATACCTTGGACGATGAATTGAGCTTGGTTCAGAATTATTTAGAAATTGAACAAATCCGTTTTGGTGACCGATTAGATTTCAATATCGATGTGGATCCCGATTTATTAAAGGTGGAAATTCCGATGTTTATTTTGCAACCTTTGGTCGAAAACGCTATAAAACATGGCATTTCTAAAATTGAAGGACAAGGAAAAATAATGCTGAAAGTAAGTAGAAAAGACAATGGTATTTTGATTTCGGTTCAGGATAACGGTTCCGATTTTCCAGAAGGTTTAGTTAGTGGTCATGGGTTGCAAACTGTTTATGATTTACTCAAATTAACTTACGGAGAAAAAGCTGAGATAAGCTGGCATAACCAACCTCAAAAAGAAATTACGATTCAGATAAAAGAAATTCTTAATGAAAAATAAAGCCTACACCACTTTAATCATTGATGACGAACCGCCTGCAAGAGCGCGTTTGCAAAAATTACTGGAACATTTTTCGGATACTTTCCGGGTACTTGATGAAGCCAAAAACGGTATGGAAGCTGTGAAAAAAATTAATCAATTGCAGCCTGATGTCATATTCTTGGATATTGAAATGCCGGGATTCAATGGTTTTGAAGTACTAGAACAATTAGACAAAATACCGATAGTGATTTTCTGTACGGCTTATGATCATTATTCTTTGAAAGCTTTTGAAACCAATAGTATTGATTATTTGTTAAAGCCAGTCCGTTTGGAACGCTTGCAACAAACTGTTGAGAAATTGAGTAGTTTGAAAACGCATCTTTCATCGTCTGATATTATGTCGGTTTTAAAGGCGTTTTATCAGCAGAAAGAAGAAAAGAAAATGACTTCAATAACGGTGAAAAAAGGAGACAAACTCTTGTTTATAAAACTGGATGAGGTAACCCATTTTGAAGCTGATGAAAAATATGTTACGGTTTATACTAACAAAGAAAATCATCTTGTAGAGCAGTCACTTTCACAATTGGAAATGAAACTTCCGAAGGATTTTATAAGAGTTCACCGTTCGGTTATTCTGAATAAAAATCATGTAATTGAAGTTCAAAAGTATTTTAACAGTCGTTTTGTTATTACCTTGAATAATATTGGAAAAACAACTGTGACTTCAGGGAGAAGTTATAATGCTCAGATTAAAGAGTGGATGAATATTTGAATTTACAGCTAACAGGTTTCAAAAACCTGTTAGCTGTTGTATACGATTACGTTAAATTACCCAAAAAGCATACTCGCTACATCTTCAATTTTAGCGACTAATTCGATTTTTATGCCTGTATTTTTCAGGGTTATTTTATTGTATTTGGAAACAAAAATAGTGGAGAATCCCAATTTTTCGGCTTCCTGAATGCGTTGGTCTACACGATTCACCGGACGGATTTCACCTGAAAGACCTACTTCGCCCGCAAAACAGAATCCTTTATCTACCGGAATATCCTCGTTAGAAGATAAAATGGCGGCTACTACAGCCAAGTCGATAGCAGGATCATCAACGGTAATTCCTCCGGTGATGTTCAGGAAAACGTCTTTGGCACCTAAACGGAAACCGGCTCTTTTTTCTAAAACGGCCA
>JALRGZ010000314.1 GCA_023253295.1 Flavobacterium sp. | reverse complement strand
ATTTCAAAGCTTTGCCACAGAGCCTTTAAAATTTTCTTCATCTCCAAAAAAATATTCTGGTGCTACTACCATAAACAATCAAGTTTTTTTACCTGACGAAAAATCTTCAAATTTAGGTAGAGCCATAATACTTGTTCCTGCATGTTCAGGAATTCGCTCTGTTTCAATAGCTGGTTATAAAGAATGGATTAAATTTTTTACATCAGAAGGTTACAGGTTTGAATCCTGTCGAGGTCACAAAACAAAAAAGCTCATTTCGAAAGAAATGAGCTTTTTTTTTATGTCTTTTACTTAAATTTAGCTGTTTTATAAATATTTAAAAACATAAATGTTTTCATAATTATTCTCCAATGATGTTCTTGTCGTAATTATTATGTAAAATATTATTCAAGACACTAACAACTTCTTTGTACTTTGGATCATCTACAACATTATTATTTTCGTCCTTATCAATCTGATGGTCATACAGCATACTTGTAATAAGAGTATTATCTTTTGAATTGATAAACTCTGTGTAACTATAATTTGGGGTTTTTAAAGTAAATCCATTTCCTTTTTTAATTAAAATATGCTCTTTCCCTTTCAAAGAAGGATTCTTTAAAACAGGCACCAAACTTTTTCCTTCAATTTGATTTTCAGGAAGTTTAAAATTACATAGTTCAGCTAATGTTGGATAAATATCAACTAATTCTGTTAAAGCATTTGTTTTAATCCCTTTATGCAATGACTTTGGATTATAAATAATAAGCGGAACCTGAGTTGACGTATTGTAGTTTGTAAATTTAGCCCATTGGGTATGTTCTTGTAAATTATAGCCATGATCAGATACTAAAACAACAATGGTGTTTTTATCTAAATGTAACTTCTCTAAAGAATTTACTATATTTCCAATAAGTACATCAACATAACTTACGGTAGCGTAGTAGCTGTGAATTAAATCAATAGCCAATGCATCACTAACTTGCCCTTGTTTAGGAATATTTGAATATGCACGCATTTCAGGCCAATTACTTATTGAAATTTTAGGAGCATTTTTTGGAATATAATTATTGTAAGGTTGTTTGATATCTTTTCTATCATACATATCACTAAACCTTTGTGGAGAATTAAACGGTAAATGCGTACTTATAAATCCTGCTGCTAAGAAGAAAGGTTTCCCGGACTTCTTGAGTTTTTTCAAGTCTCTAATTACTTTGTTTGCGGTTAATCCATCTATATAAACAGAATCATTAACAATAGCATTTTCAAAAGCGGGTCCTGTATCGGTATTTTTATATTCGAGTCTGTTTTCAGGCAACTGATAATCTTTCCATAAAGATTGCCAGTAATCAGTTGGTGCAAGTCCTCTATCGTTTTTATCAAAAGCATAAGGTCTCCATAATATGTCCCAATCTCCCATATGATCATCCAGATGGTGATACACCTTACCATCAGACACAGTGGTATATCCATTTTGTTTAAAAAGCATTGGTAGCGTAGTTATGTTTGGCGTTTCTTTTTGGACGAAGGTGTCAAAATCCAAAAAACGATTTTTGGTAGGCAACATCCCCGTTAGCATACTTGCCCGGGAAGCTCCGCATACAGGAACATTACAATAAGCATTGTTAAATTGAATTCCTTTTGCTGCTAAAGCATCAATATTCGGAGAATGAATTTTGGTTTTTCCATAACATCCCAACTCTGGTCGTAAATCATCCATATACAACAATAATACATTTGGTTTTTGAACCGCATTATCATTTTTTTGAGTTTTACATCCAAAAACAAAAATTAAAGAAAAAACAGTTAATACTTTAAGCTTTGAATTCAATTTCATAATAATAGATTATTGATTTAATTTATGTGATATTTTTATTTTAAAATATTCTGATTTACTCTTCATCAAATAAATTAAAATATAAAATCAGACAGGCATCTAACAAGAAAGACACCTGTCTAAATTTTTATTGATTATTTAAAAACTTTAATATTATCAAATCTCCATTGTGTCTTAGCACTCGAAGCAGGATCTAAAGTTTGCTGAATTCTGACAGCAATGTAAAAATTTGTAGCTGGTGAAATTGTAAAATTTTCTCTTTTAAACTTCCCTACTCCAAACCCCTGATTTTTCATTTCTGCTGCTGTTTCAGCTCCAATAATATTCCAATCATTTGGATTAAAAGTTTCTGAGCCATCGTGCGTACTAGACCAATAATAAGTAATTGTTGCTGTATTATTAGTTAATGATTGTAAATAAGCAGCATCAATTTGGAAAGTAACCAATCCACTTCCATTAAAATAGTATTTAGGCGAAATCAGTATATTATCCAATTGTTCAACGGCTGTCAAAGTGGTGTTAAATAAAATATTCACCCCATTATCAGAAGTCAATGTTACATCAGTTGCATCTGCAAATGCACCTACATTATTTTGATACGCCATTTTTTTTGTATTGGATATTGTTTGAGCAGGCAAAGCAAAAGATTTAAACCCTGCACTTGCTAATGGATCAGGATCTGTAGTATGAGTTTCAAAAGTTTCTAAAAAACTGAATGGTGCTCCATCTGGATTGTATTTTGACAAAAAAGCTAAACCTTCAGGTGTAAATGTATAGTCTGTACCATTACCTGAATCAACAATTTTGGTATAATCTCCACTTTTAGCAATCAAACAATGATTCAAAAGTAACTTGGTATTATATGGAGCAGCTAATAACATATCAGCCAAGACTAAGGCTTCATGATAATCCTGATTATTATCTCCATATTCAGTAACCCAGGTTTCTACATTAGGATTATTTACAAAAACCTCATCTAAACGTTGTAATCTTGCAATAGCACCTTCACTATTACTGATATAAACATGATAAATATAGGCATCTACAGCTGCTGTAATATTTTGATCTACTTTAGTATTCCACTCCAGTCCTCTCGTATTAGTACTTCCTGCTTTTCTTGGCATCATTACAGCTCCAATTCTTGCATTAGGAAACTCATGTTTTAATTTTGGAACCCAATTGTTTATTGTATCTGCATACTCTTTGCCGGAAGGAAAGACTGTTGCATATTCTGTAGCATATAATTCATTTCCTAGTTCTATATATTCAATAGGAACGTTAGCCGCATGAAGCATTTCTATTTGATCGTCAACAGAACTATTAACAACATCCAGCACAAAGGTAACTTTTGCGCCCGTACCATCTGCTAATCTCTTAACATCACCTATAAGATGGGTTACATTTGAAGCTCCGCCTCCATCAGAAGTTCTTCCGGTTCGCCAATTCCATTTATGAGCTACAGTTCCGCCAGGATATCTAAATATTTGTGTATGCAAACTATCGACTAAGGCAACTACATTACTCGTATCAAAATCAGGAGTATCTAACCATCTCACATTGTACCCTATTAATACAGGTGAAACGGTTTCAACTAAATTATTTTCTGATTCATTCTCTGAACCAGAATCAAGAAAATCTGCATAATCAATAATACTACAATTTTGAAATAGCATACAGATAAAAACAAAAGGTAATAATAATTTTTTCATAATCTTTTTGGTTGGTTTTAGGATTAATAGTACTGTAAAATAACTACATACATCCTACATAAAGGGATAAAAAATTGACAAAATAAGTTTGATAATTATCAAAAACTATTGAAAATAAGCACTTTTGACTACTCATGCTTATTACTATAACCTTATGATTACATAATACTTAATCAATTCTAAATAATAAGTACAAAAAAGGCCTCGATTTGTATCGAAGCCTCTTAATCAAAAAGTGTAAAGATGAATTTTTATTTATCCCTGAAGTAAGTCAATACCCGTTTCAAAAAAATTATTCATCATATCATCTGGTCGCTATTACAATCGCACTATCCTTAAATCCAATTCTATTAGCAATGATGTATACATATTCCCCTTTTTGAATTGAAATCGGTTTTGTATATAAATTCCATTTACTGTTAAGTCCAAAGTTTTCGTCCTTAGACTTTGATATTTTATAGGATATAGAAGCACCTTTGGTAGCACAAACAATATTTAGATCACCATTCTTAATTTTATAAGTAGGATCATCTGTTTGAGGTTGTTTATTATTGGGCCACATTTTAGCAATCATTTCACTTTCCGGAATTGCTCCCAAATCTATTTTACTATTAAATTTCTTTTGCTCCTGATCTTGCAATACCTTTAAAACCTTAGCATATTTTGGATTGTTAGCTAAATTATTCAGACTAAATGGGTCATTTATTATATCGTATAACTCCTCATTTTCTTTGGTTTTAAACCAAGCCATTTGGATATCGTTTAATAGGTTAGCTTCTTTTAAAGCAAGCATATTTAACATCATTGGCATACTTTTCCGATAACCCACATCTTTGTATTTTGGCAATTGAGGATAATAATTTTTGATATACAAATACTTAGCTGTACACACTGATCTTATCCTGTCACTGAATTCATCAAAACGATCAGAAGTCCCAAAAACATAGGCTCTGGCTTGCGATTTGAATTTGCCCAAAAATGCTTTTCCTTCAATATCTTTTGGAGGTTTAATATTAGCCAGACTTAAAACAGTAGAACCTAAATCAACAAATGAGATTAACTGCTCCGATTGGGATGAAGTTTGACTATTTGGCATTTTTATGAATAAAGGTGCTTTTAATCCATACTCATAAATTTCCCTTTTTTGATGTGGCAAAGGTCCTCCGTGATCACTGTAGAAAAAGATAATCGTGTTGTCATACAAACCATCTTTTTTTAATTGGTTAATGATTTCACCAGCCTTCTGATCCATAATTTCAATATTACTATAATGACGGGCAACATCTTTCCTTACCTCATCCGTATCTGGAAAGTACGGTGGCAAAATAACTTTTTTAGGATCTACAGTTAATGGTAAATCTTTGTTTAACCAAATTCGGCTTTCATGCGTATCTTCAATATTAAAAACCGAAAAGAAAGGCTTCCCTTTAGGTCGATTTCTCCAATGTGCTTTTCCATCATTTTCATCCCAGGCCGAAAGCGGTGCAGCAAACTGATAATCCGTTTTTTGGTTATTCGTACAATAGTATCCGTTAGCCCTTAAATATTCTGTAAAACATTTTACATTTTCCGGAATAACAGCAGAATATTCACGAATCTTATTTCCTTTTAAATCTAACACAGCTTCATCCTGACCATCCCCTCCTTCTCTGGTAGCCACTTCTTTGTAAGTCCTATTTCCCCATGATTTTATATCCTTAGCTGTTCTCATATGCATAGTCCCAATAGCTGTTGGCAACATTCCGGTTATAATTGCGGAACGACTGGGCGCACAAACACCTGTTGTAGCAAAAGCATTAGTATAAATAATACTTTGTTGGGCTAATTTATCAAGATTAGGTGTCTTAGCAGTTGTATCACCATACATAGAAAGTGTAGGACTGATATCTTCGCAAACAATCCAAAGAATATTAGGTTGCTTAGATGTTTGTGCCTGCAGTAAAACACCAAATAAAAACAGATATATCGTTAATTTCGTTTTCATCATAAAGCTATTTTAATTTCATTATTAGAATTGGAAGCGATTGTAAAAGTTCCTGTGTAATTTTTTCCTTCAAAAGTAAATTCATACTGATAGTCTCCATAAAATCCTCTATCAGCTATTTTCCCATTCTTGTCTGTATTTCTGACACTATCAGTTTTCCACTTACCATAAACCAATTCATTATAAGCCTGCCCCATTTTAGTAAGCTGAAAATTTTTATCAATCAATCCTGCTTTAGGATTATTGGGTTCAAAATAACCCCAAAACAAAAATTCACTAACCGCAGGCTGACTAAATGCCGCAATCATATAATCTCGGGTATACTGTGCTTTTATATCTTCATCCAACACATCCAAAGTGAATTCTGAAATACTCAATTTCTTATGCAATTCTGAAAAACGATTCAAAATTTCAATCACCTTTTCCGGCGGGGTTAAATAACTTCCTATATGACATTGCATCCCGATTCCATCCAGTAATCCTCCTGTGTTTTTATCAATAGTTTTAGCAAAATTATAGTACCAATCTTGTTTGGTTTTATTGATTCCTCCACCACTAATAATACCGTAATCA
>JALRGZ010000307.1 GCA_023253295.1 Flavobacterium sp. | reverse complement strand
CGGGTGCTTTATTGCCTTTATTTACAGAGGTTTGTGATACAGGTTACAAAAAGATGGAAACGCCAAAGGAAATTTTTGAATTCTTCTCTAAAAAATATTCCTGTTTCTAGAGTAAAATAGCTAATTGTTTTTTATTTTTTGTTTTTATTATAAAAGATTAAAAAGTCAAAAGTCGAGTGATTAGTAATCGGTTTATGGTAGATTTTATTTTTAATTTTTATTGATTGAATTTAAAATTCGGTTTGAAAGTTCTTGAATTGAGCTTGTTTGGCATTCATGCAGGACTGTGCAGGATAGTTGATAAACTTTGCTTTGATAATTTTATAAGCTAAATTAATTTTAAAATATAGGGCTGTAATTTATTTCTAAATAAATTAAGAATTATATCATTATAACAAATAATCAATGAGAATTAAACACCATTATTTTCCTTATTTAATTGGGATTCTGTTTTCTTTAAATGCTTCGGCACAATCTAAAGAACATAGTCCGGTTTGGCCTGAAACTAAAAACGTAACTAAACCTTGGGCTCGTTGGTGGTGGATGGGGAATGCAGTTGATAAACCCAATTTGAAATCCAGTTTGATTGAATTTCAAAAAGTGGGTATTGGAGGAGTAGAGATAACTCCTATTTATGGAGTAAAAGGAGAAGAGAAAAATTTTATTGATTATCTGTCGCCTAAATACATGGAAATGTTAGGCTATACGGTTAAAATAGCCGATAGTTTAGGGATGCAGGTAGATATGGTATTAGGAACGGGTTGGCCTTATGGAGGTCCTCAAGTGACACTGCCACATGCTGCAACTAAATTGGTTGTCGAAAAGTATGAGGTTCAAAAAAACGAAGTTTTTAATAAAGAAATTAAAGTTAATCCTGAAAAAGAAAAAATTCCCGCCCAATTATTAGCTGTTTCAGCCTATGGTGCCGATGGTTCTTATGTGGATTTAACTAAACAATTGAATGGGAATTTGTTAAATTGGAAAGCTTCAAATACAGCTTATACTATATATGCTGTTTTTGCAGGGAAAACAGGTCAACAGGTAAAACGTGCCGCTCCGGGAGGTAAAGGTTATACTTTAGATCATTATTCGGAGGAAGCTCTTAATGCTTATGTAGTGCCATTTGATAAAGCATTAACAGGTTTAGAAGGGAAGTTGAGAGCTATTTTTAATGATAGTTATGAAGTTTATGGAACCGATTTTACACCTCATTTTTTAGACGAATTTGCAAAACGAAGAGGTTATGATCTAAAAAAATACCTGCCACAATTGTTGAGTAAGGAGGATTCGGAAATAGGTAATAGAGTAAAGAGTGATTACCGTGAAACTATTTCGGATTTGCTGTTGAATAAGTTTGATGTGCCTTGGACAAAATGGGCTAATGCTAAACACTTTAAAACTAAATTACAGGCACATGGCTCTCCGGGAAATTTAATTGATTTATACGCTTCGGCGGATATTCCTGAATGTGAAACTTTTGGTTCAATGCCTTATGATATTCCGGGTTTTAGACGCGAAATAGAAGATATCAGAGATGGAGATGCTGATCCTGTGATGTTGAAATTCTCTTCATCGGCTGCACATATTGCGGGTAAACCATTGACTTCATCAGAAACTTTTACCTGGTTGAGAGACCACTTTAAAACCGCCTTGTCACAATGCAAACCTGAGGTAGAAGATTTATTGCTTAACGGAATTAATCATGTGTTTTTGCACGGTTCTACTTATTCGCCTAAAAAGGCAGAATGGCCAGGGTGGAAATTTTATGCTTCTGTAAATTTTAATGCTAATAATTCAATTTGGGAAGATGCTCCGGGATTATTTTCTTATATAGCTAATTGCCAGTCTTTATTACAAGCTGGAAAACCGGATAACGGAACCTTATTGTATTATCCAATTTATGATACCTGGGGGAAAAGTTTAGAAGGGAATTTGTTTTTCCAATTCAAGATTCATTCCTTAAATGAATGGTTACACGGAACACCTTTTTATGAAACCACCGAAAAATTGATGGAGAAAGGCTATGGAGTTGACTTTATTTCGGATAGTTTTATAGCTCAGGCTGCTGTTAAAGATGGATTGCTGGTACTTCCGGGAAATAGTTATAAGGCTTTAGTGATTCCTAATTGCGATAAAATGCCTTTGGCTACTTTAGAAAAATTGATTGCTTTGAAAAAAGCGGGAGCTTCTATTATTTTTGAAGGTTTGCCAAAATCGGTTCCGGGATTATATAATTATGAAGCCCAAAATGAAAAAATGGCTCATTTAATTGCATCGAATAAAATGTTATTAGATCCGGTTAGTGATGTGTTTAAAGCGCTTACTGAAGCAAATGAAAAGCCAGAAACATTAGTAGATACAGGTTTAAAATTCATTAGAAGAGATGTAAATGGAGAAAAAATCTATTATTTGGTAAATCATACTTCTAAAACAATCGAAGGTTTTATTCCTTTGGCTGTAGCCAATAAAGAAGTACTGATTTTAGATCCGTTAACCCGAAAAGTAGGGAATGCCAAGGTTCAGAAAAACGGCATAACTACAATGGTGAAGGTTCGTATCGAATCAGGAAAGTCTTTGTTCTTAAAGACAGAAAATAAAGCATCTGAAAAACTATGGAAATATTTTGTACCTAAAACAGTCCCAATTGCACTTAAAGGGGAATGGAATTTGACTTTTGAAAAAGGTGGGCCAACTTTGCCTGCTCCAGTAAAGCTTGATAAATTAGAATCATGGACAAAAATTAGTCCTGAAGCCGAAGCTTTTTCAGGTACGGCAACTTATACTTTACTATTCGATAGGCCAACGGTTTCGGCTAAAATATGGCAATTGAATTTAGGCGATGTGAGAGAAAGTGCTAAAGTATGGTTGAACGGAAAGTATATCGGACCGGCTTGGTCAGTGCCATTTTCAATTGAATTAGGGAAGCTGAAAAGAAAAAATAATGAGTTGAAAATTCAAGTAACTAATCTTTCGGCTAACAGAGTTCGCGATATGGAAATGAAAGGTAAGGAATGGAAGATTTTCTATGAAATCAATATGGTGGATAAAGACTATAATAAATTTGATGCTACTAAATGGGGGCCAATGCCATCGGGTTTAAAAGGACCGGTTTCGCTTACTCCTTTGGAAGAGAATAAATAATAATAAACAGCTCAATAATGAAAAAGAATATTTTGTTTTTAGGTTTAAGTTTGGTCTTAAGTAGTATTGCTTTTGCCCAACAACCTTTTGATAAAAAAGAAGTTTTAACCCAAATGGAATTGGCTAACAAATACTTTATGGACAAATGGCCTGATACAGGAAAAACCATTGTAACCAATAGAGAGCGTCCGAGTAACATTTGGACACGTGGTGTTTATTATGAGGGATTAATGGCTTTACACGAGATTTGGCCTAAGCAAGTCTATTATGATTATGCGTATTCTTGGGCAGAATTTCATAAATGGGGATTCAGAAATGGAAATGCCAATAGAAATGCCGATGATTATTGTGCCGCACAAACCTATATCGACTTGTACAACATTGAGCCGGATGCTAAAAAGTTAAAAAACACCAGACAATGTATCAATATGTTGTTGAATACGCCACAACTCGACGATTGGTCATGGATTGATGCGATTCAAATGGGGATGCCGGTTTTTGCTAAAATGGGTGTTTTAGACAAAGACAGCCGTTATTTTGAGAAAATGTATGAAATGTATATGTATTCTCGTAATAATCATGGTGATCACGGTTTGTATAATCCAAAAGATGGTTTATGGTGGCGAGATGCCGATTTTGATCCTCCTTACAAAGAACCAAATGGAGAGGATTGTTACTGGAGTCGTGGAAATGGCTGGGTAATTGCTGCTTTGGCAAAAGTATTGACTATTATTCCGGAGGACGCACCGCACAGAGATCAATATGTTAGTGACTTAAAAGCCATGGCAAAAGCTTTGGTGCCTATTCAAAGAAAAGACGGTTTCTGGAATGTGAGTTTGCATGATCCAACCAACTTTGGAGAAAAAGAAGCTTCGGGAACAGCATTATTTGTTTATGGAATCACCTACGGAATCAATCATGGAATTTTAGACAAGAAAACCTATTTGCCGGTAGTGGAAAAAGCATGGAAAGCTTTGGTGAAGGAGAGTTTACATAAAGATGGTTTTTTAGGTTTCTTACAATCTACAGGGAAAGAACCAAAAGACGGTCAACCTTTAACTTACGATAAAATTCCTGATTTTGAAGATTATGGATTAGGCTGTTTCTTATTGGCTGGTTCAGAAATTTATAAGATGAAATAAAAGCTGTTTTTGATATTGAAAATAGTTTGAAATAGAATAAAGGGAAGTAGAAGTGGCTTCCCTTTTTAGTGGAATTTAATTTTAAAGATGTTTAAAGTTATGAAGAGTAAATTAAGTTTAGTATTAATTCTTTTAAGCAGTTTTTTTTCTTTTGCTAAAGAATTTTATGTGGCACCAAATGGTAATGATAATAATGCAGGAACTATTGATGCTCCTGTTGAAACTATAAAAAGAGCGCAGGAATTATCGAGTTCTGGAGACACCATTTTTATTCGTGGAGGTAAATATGAAATGCGTGAAGATAAAATTTCACAAACCAGAGGGATTTGGGCTTATGTGACTAAATTGGATAAAAACGGAATTGCATATTTGTCTTATAAAAATGAAAAGCCTGTTTTTGATTATAAAAATGTGAAGCCAGCATGGAAAAGAGTCGTTGCTTTTTTAATAAGTGGAAATAATATTCATATCAAAGGATTAGAAATTATTGGGGTTCAGGTTACAATAAAAACGCATACCCAATCTGAGTGTTTTGAAGTTCGAGGAAGTAATAATACCATTGAGCAAATAGATATGCATGATAATATGGCTATTGGTGTGTATATGGTTAGTGGTTCTAATAATTTGATTTTAAACTGCGATGCACATGATAATTGGGATTCGGTTTCTGAAGGAGGTAAAGGCGGCAATACGGATGGTTTTGGCTGTCATTTGCAAAAAGGAAGTGTAAACAATGTGTTAAGAGGTTGTCGTGCCTGGTACAATAGTGATGATGGTTTTGATTTGATTAGTAATGCTGAACCTGTTTTAATTGAAAATTGCTGGGCATTTTACAATGGATATTCCAAAGGTTTTGTTAGTAGGGCAGACGGAAATGGCTTTAAGGCCGGTGGCTACGGAAAAGGAAAGCGGTCTTATAATGATATCGTAGAAAATTATACGCCAATTCCCAAAAATACCATTCGTTTTTGTCTGGCTGTGAAAAATAAACAAAGTGGATTTTATGCCAATCATCATCTGGAAGGGAATTTTTGGTATAATAACACTGCTTATAAAAACAGAAAAAATTATAATATGGTCAACTGTCTGGCTTTGAATCCAACTGATTTTGGAACAGACGGATCGGGATGGAATCACGAAATGGCTAATAATTTGGGTTTTGAAGCACTATCGGCGGAATTAACGGATATTGATAAAACGAGATGTGTCTTAAAGAATAATTATTTTGATTTGAATATAAAAGTTTCCGCTTCGGATTTTGAAAGTTTGGATGAGGATTTGTTGATGGCTCCGAGACAGGCTGATGGAAGTTTGCCGGATACTAAATTTTTAAAGTTAAAATCAACGAGTAAGTTAATTGATGCTGGTGTAAATTTAGGATTTCCATACAATGGAGAAGCTCCTGATTTAGGTTGTTTTGAGAAATAACAAAACTATTTTGGTTTTAGTGAAATTTAGGTGGCAATTAGTTGAAATAAAATAAATTGTAAATAAATAAAATAGATATAAAAAGATGGTTAGAATTAACAAAACACTATTTTTGGGGGTATTTCTTTTTCTAAGTATGACTAAAAAAGGTTTTTCACAAGAGAGTGCTGCATTTCCTTTATGGGATAAAATCCCCGGAGAAATTAAAAATACGGAATACACAGAAACCCTTCGATTAGATGCCCAAGGCAATCGTACCGGAGTTAGAAAAGTTAGTGTGCCTACATTAATTCCTTTTTTGGTAGAAAATAAAGGAACTAAAAATCCAGCGGTGATTATTTGTCCGGGAGGAGGTTATGCTCTTTTGTCTATCGATAGGGAGGGTATTGAAGTAGCCAAATGGTTTAATTCTATTGGTGTATCTGCTTTTGTGTTGAAATACCGTTTGCCTTCAGATGAAATTATGTCGGATAAAACTATTGGACCTTTGCAGGATGCACAGGAAGCTATAAGAACCCTTCGAAGAAATGCTGATAAATGGAATTTAAATGCTAATAAAATTGGGATTATGGGATTCTCCGCAGGAGGACATTTGGCTTCTACCGCTTCAACGCATTATATGGATAAAGTCTATGATGCAAAAGGAGCTATTAGTGCCCGACCTGATTTTTCGATGCTAATTTATCCTGTGATTTCAATGGAAAAAGGCATTACACATGAAGGTTCAAAAAACAGTCTTTTGGGAAAAACAACCACAGATGATTTGGTTGCTAAATATTCTAATGAAAAATTAGTAAACGAAAATACTCCACCAACCTTTTTAGTGCATGCGACTGATGATTATGCTGTTCCGGTTGAGAATAGCATTAATTATTATATGGCTTTAAAAAAGAATAAAGTGGCTGCTGAGATGCATTTGTATCAAAATGGGGGACACGGCTTTGGAATGGGTAACAAAGGGACTAATACCGATTGGCCAAGTGCTTTAGAACATTGGTTAGTAGCTAATAAAATTTTAGCTGAAAAAACAGTCTATCTTTTTTCTTATTTCAAAGGAAATGGTGTGGATGGTTTGCATTTGGCCTATAGTGAAGATGGGTATCAATGGCAATCTTTAAAAAAGGATGCTTCCTTTTTAACACCCGAAGTGGGCAAAGATAAGTTAATGCGTGACCCTTGTATTATCAAAGGTGGAGACGGCTTATATCATATGGTTTGGACAGTAAGCTGGACCGATAAAGGTATCGGTTATGCTTCTTCTAAGGATTTAATCCATTGGTCAAAACAGGAATTTTTGCCTGTTATGGAACACGAAAGTGCTACTCGTAATACCTGGGCACCGGAAATTACCTATGATGAGGTGAATAAAGAATACATGATTTATTGGGCAAGCACCATTCCAGGGAAATTTCCGGAAACACAAACAACCGAAGATAGTGGTTACAATCACCGAATTTATTATACAACTACCAAAGATTTTAAAACTTACACACCTACTAAATTGTTGTACGATCCGGGGTTTAATGTAATAGATTCTTCAATTTTAAAGAATGACAAAGGTTATATCATGTTTTTGAAAGATGAAACCAAATTACCGTTGCAGAAGAATTTGAAGGTAGCTTATAGTGATAAATTGACAGGACCTTATTCTAAAGCCTCCGAACCTATTACTGGAAATTATTGGGCTGAAGGTCCAACAGCTATCAAAATTGATGGAAAATGGATGGTGTATTTTGATAAATACCGTGATCATAAGTATGGTGCTCTAAAACAAACTGAGAAAGGCTGGGAAGAGGTCTCGGACAAGATGGTTTTTCCGTCCGGAATTCGTCATGGAAGTGTATTTGAAGTGCCAAAATCGACTCTTTTACAGCTAATGAAAGAATAGTCAAAAAACTTTTTTGCTAAATTAATATAGTTAGCATATTGTTCAGCCTCAGTAAAATCATTTGTTTGCTGAGGCTTTCTTTTTTGGGTATATATATTACAGGTTACGGCAGGATAGTCTCATTGATTAAATGTTATTAATTGCGAATTCTAACCAAAAGTGTATTTGCTACTTTTTATTGTATTCTGTTTTGAAAATTAATTTTAGGATGGATTGATAAAGGAGTTTATTCTAAAGTTCTAATGAATATGGGGAGATATATTCAAAGGATAATGAGAATGATTTTGTTGCGAAAATACTTTTGGTTTAATAATACCAACTAACCAAAAATTAATAACCAATGAAAAGAACTTTTACCTTTATTAAAATGAGGTTCGCTTTTTTTGCGCTCTCCTTTTTTTCATTTATTTCTCTTTCACAAGCCCAGCAGACTTACAATTGGGTAGGAGGAGTGAGTAGTGATTTTTATGATGCAAATAATTGGGATGATACATCCATAACATTTTCAGATTTACAATCTTATACTTTTGTGATAGGTTCTGGCAATCCTAATAATTTAATTCATGTGGGAGGTAGTGCTTCAGACATTACAAAACGACCTGGAAAGTTTAATACAACAGCTTCAGCAAATGTTGTTTTAAAAGGAAACTTAATACCTTGGAATAGTGATTATTTGAATGGTATTTTAACTTTAGAATCACCAGCAAATATTAATATTAGAAGTAATGTCTATTTGGGACAAGGGACAATTGCTACTTTAAATGTAAATGGGGGAGCATTCTATAATAGATATGCATTTTATGTTGGAAATGCACTTAATGGAAATGCTACAGCAAATATTACAGGAGGAACGGTATATGTTGGAACCTATCTGGAAGTAGGAACAGGAACAGGTAATCCAATAGGGAATTTAAATATAACAGGAGGTGTAGTTGATGTTCCAACTGCAGTTAATATTGGGGTTAACGGTAAAATTTTCATAAGTGGTTTGGGGCAGCTTATTGTAACCGGAGATAAAAAAACAATTTTAGAGGATTTTATTGCAAATGGAAAAATTACTTGTCCAAGTGGACAATCATTAGCGGTTGCGTATAATGGAACCCGAACTAGTGTAACTATTTCTCAAGATCCGAATCGAATGATTCAGGAATTTACAAATTATATCATTTTGAAAAATGGTAAAATTGAAGCTAAAATTCAGAAAGGAACAAGTAATGTTCAGTCTTTGAAAATCAATGGTGTAGAAACATTACTTCAAACTAACACGGCTAATCCAACCAGAATAGGGACATATTATGATTTGACCACATCTGCCGGATTTGAAACGATAGGAGGAGCTTCTTTTTCCATAAAAGAAGAAACGGCTGATTATATTGATGTCAATTTTAGTCGTCCTTATATTTCAGGAGTTAATGCCACACCTGTTGATGTGGAGATTCATTATGTCCTTAAAAAAGGAGATGCAGGTTTGTATACCTATTCTATTTTGCGTCATAAAGCGACTTATCCAAAATTTGATTTGGGGTCCTGGCGCCAGGTAATGTGGATTAATAATTCGGTTACCGATAAGATTTGTGTAACCGATCAAAAAAGTTGGAATATGCCACAGCCAGGGGACACATGGGAGCCAACAGCTATTCAGGAGATTATAAAGATTACTTCAGGCGAACGTGCAGGAAAATATGATGGCAAATATCAGTTTTCTGAAAACTTAATCAATTTAAAAGCATATGGTCATTCCAGTGATAAGAATAACTTAGGGATATGGGCAGTGATGGGAAATCATGAATATTTTAATGGAGGACCTACGCACCATGATTTGAATTCAGCATCCGGAATTATACATGTGTGTATGAATGGAGTGCATTATAATGATAAAGGATTTGTGGTGGATCAAGGTGAAGAATGGTCAAAAATTTATGGCCCTTATTTGATGTATGCTAATCAAAGTTCAACTGCCGTAGCTAACTGGGACGATGCCAAGGCAAGAGCTGCTCAGGATGAAGCAGCCTGGCCTTTTTCATGGTTAACCAATACGGCAGAATATCCATTAGCAGATGGTCGTGGTAATATTACAGGAAGTTTTTCAATATCCGATTCCGCTAAGCCGGAAGTAAATGGTGGGAATGCCTGGATTGGAGTGACTCAGTTAAGTTCAGATTCAGGAGGAAACTGGCAGTTTGAGGAAAAAAATTATCAGTATTGGGTAAAAACAGATGCATCAGGAAACTTTAATATTAAAAATGTGCGTCCTGGCACTTATACTCTTTTTGCATTTAAAGATGGCACTACTGGGGAATACCGCCAGGAAACGGTTGTGGTAACTCCCGCCGGAACGACTAGTTTAGGTTCTGTTAATTGGTTAATTCCACGTAATAATGGGAAAATTGTTTTTGAAATAGGCGTGCCTGATAGAACAGCTGCTGAATATAAATTTGGTGATTTTGATTATTGTGAAGGTTTTGTACAGGATAAATTTGCAACCACTTTTACAAATCCAATTGAATATAATGTTGAAGAAAGAAATTGGACTACAGTTCTTCCTTATGTACAGTCTTCTTATTTTAAAGCTGATGGATCTGTGGAAAGATGGGATTGGAATGTCAATTTTACGCTTTCTGGTACAATTCCGACTTCAGGAAATGCAAAATTAACTATAGCTTATGCTAGTGCAGATCATGCGCAAAACTGGATTGATATTAATGGATATCGAATTACACCGACTTCAAATTATCCACCGGTTTCGGGAGGTAATGCATTCTTACGACAATCCAATCATGCTAAATATGGTTTAGCAACATTTGATATACCTTACAGCAAATTAAAAGTTGGGAAAAATACTTTGAAATTATATATGCCTTCAACATCTTATTGGGGAAATCATATTATGTATGATTATATCAGTTTAGAAGGAGAATTGACTTCTACATTTAATTTTGTTGATACAGATAAAGATGGGGTTTCGGACGATTTAGATCTGTGCCTAAATACACCGTCTGGGTCTACAGTAGACGCTAATGGTTGTTTTACTTTGCCACAAAATAATTTTACAATAGAAGTTGTTGGTGAAAGTTGTGTAGGTAAAAAGAATGGAAAAATAATTATTTCAGCTACTAAATCATTGAATTATTCTACAGTGATTAATGGGGTGACATATACTTTTACCACTACTAAAACTGTAGATAATTTGGCTCCTGGAGTTTATGATTTCTGTATTAGTGTAGCATCGGATTCTTATAGTCAATGTTTTAGTGTAGTTGTGGAAAGTGGTACTAATGTATCAGCGAGAACCGCTATGGTTTCAGATAAACTTTCAGTTGATGTGGAACAAGGTACGGCACCATTTACAGTATTGGTGAATGGGAAAAATGTTTTAGAAACGGTCGCTTCTTCGTTTTCTGTTGATGTGAATCCTGGAGATTTAGTTCAAGTACAAACTGCTGTTGCTTGTGAAGGGACTATAGATTCAAGAATTGACACGAATCTTGTCGTAGCTTTTCCGAATCCAACTGAAGGAACTTTTGAAATAGCGGTACCTCTAAGTTTACAAGAGGTAAAAGTGGATTTGCTGGATGTTAAATCTCAATTGATTTCTTCAGGTTTTTACAAAGTTACTAATGGAAAAGTGAAAATGGATATTGAGGATAAAGCTGTTGGAGTATATTTCGTGAAAGTATATTTGGATGAGGTTGCTGTATTAAAAATTATAAAACAATAGAAAAATGAAAAAGTATATATTAACTGTTTTTGTTGGTTTGTTACTCATTTCTTGTGGAGGAGGAGGAGATGATGGTTCCGATCCGGTTGTGGAAAATAAAGCGCCTTCTGTTCCTGGTTTAGTCGCGCCAACTAATAATTTATTGTGTATTGATAATATGGTTAATTTTCAATGGAATGTTTCCTCTGATCCTGATTCGGATGCTTTAACGTATCAAATAGAAATTTCTAAGGATAATTCTTTTGCTCAAATTGCTTACACAAACTCTAGTGCTACAGTAAGTAAATCAGTTTCTTTAGAAAAAGGAGTACGTTATTATTGGAGAGTAAAAGCAATTGATTCTAAAAATCTTGCTAGTAATTATTCTTCAGTATTTCAGTTTTATACTGAAGGAATCGGACTTAGTAATCATTTGCCTTTTGTAGCTACAATTGTCAAACCGGAGTTGTCTTCAGTTGTAAATACTAATTCGGTAGTTTTAGAATGGAATGCTTCAGATGTTGATGTTGCTGATGTACTTACTTATGATGTGTATTTTGGAACTGCCAATCCTCCTACTGCTAAAGTTGCTTCCAATCAAAGTGCTAAAACTTCTACCCAAAGTTTGAGTACAGCTGGCACCTATTATTGGAGGATAGATGTTAAAGATAATAAGGGTGGCGTAGCTAAAGGTCAGGTATGGCGATTTACTAAAAATTGAGTTTTACAAGGATGAAAAATATTTAAACCGTGCAAAATCAAAACCAGATTGGTTTGATGTTAATCAATCTGGTTTTTAGTATGTAATTTTTTTTTTGATATATTTTGATTTGTTTGTTTTATTTAATGCTTTTTATTTTTCATTATGAAATTATTTATATATTTGGTAATCGATTACATATTTTTTGCTTTAAAAAAATGCTATTTTAATAATGTAATCGATTGCTGTAAAAGAAACTAAATTGATATGGAGATGGAAAAGTTTTTGACTAAAGTGATGATAGATGAAGGGGTTTCATTTTCAATGAGTTTGAGTGAAAACTCAAGGATACCAAAATACAAACAGATTGTTGATTCAATAATTGATGGCATTGCAACGGGTAAATTGCAAATGGATCAAAAATTGCCTTCTATCAATATGCTTAGTGAGGAATTTTATCTGTCAAGGGATACTGTAGAAAAAGCCTACAATATTTTGAAGAAAAGAAAGATAATAACTCCTATTCGTGGAAAAGGTTATTATGTTACCCGTACTAAATTGATTTCTAAGGTCAATGTACTTTTTTTAATTAATAAGTTGAGTTCTTATAAAATGAGAATTTACAATTCTTTTATTAATACAGTAGGAGGGAATTCTCAAACCGATTTGCATATTTATCATTGTGATCAAACCTTATTCATTAATTTAATTGATAAATATTTGGGGGCCTATGATTATTATGTAATCATGCCACATTTTAAAACGGGTGATTCTACACATTGTAGTTCTGGAGAAAGCGTGATACAGGCTATTAAAAAGATTCCAAAAGATAAATTGGTTATTCTTGATAATAATAAAGGGATTGATGATTCTTTAATTGAAGTTTGTCAGGATTATGAAAATGATATCTACGGTGCTTTAAAACAAGGTATCGAGAAAATTTCAAGATATAATAAGTTGGTTTTGATTTATCCGGAAAGCTCTGTTTACCCTTATCCTAGACGTATTTTAAATGGGTTTAAGCGTTTTTGTTTAGATTCGGGTTTAGAATATGAAGTATTGAGAGAGGTGTATGATGATATTGTATTGAAAAAAGGAGATTTATTTATTACAATTGAAGAATCAGATTTAGTGAGTTTGGTGAAGCAAATAAGAGATAAGGATTTTGAACTAGGTAAGGAAATTGGAATTATTTCTTATAATGATACACCTTTGAAAGAATTACTGGGCATTACTGTAGTTTCAACAGATTTTAAAGCTATGGGAGTTACTGCTGCTAATATGATTTTAAATAAAGAAACAGGAAAAATTAAAAATCCATTCAATTTTATTGATAGAAATTCGATATAAAATTTGATTTTAATAAAATGTAAAGAGGGTTTTCTATTGAAAATCCTCTTTTTTATTGGTTTGAGAATACAGTTCTTTTGGCATTGCTTTTGGTAAATCAAAGATGAATTTTCAAAATTTTAATTTTTAAATAATAGTTTACTTTTTTGAAAGACCTAACAGTGCAGGATACTGGTTTGGTTCAAAAAAGGTATTTTGGACAACTATTTAAAAAATGATAATTGATATACTATGTTTTCAAAAAATAATGTTGTTTTTCTATTGTTTTTCCTACTAAGTTTTTCTTTTTCGAATGCAGAAACTTGTACAGATTTAAAAACTGGAGGAGAACAAATCTTCTATTTTGGTAAAAAAATCAAAAAATCAAAAAAAGTAATTGCAATTACAAAATCACAGGCTTACAATGATGTATTAGGTTATGGTTTTGATTGTAATACGGCATCGAATGTAATTTTCAATTCAAAATCTTTTTCAGTCGATGAACCAACTTATTTTTCAGTAAAACTTCCCGAAGGGAATTATAAGATTTCGGTAACTTTTGGCAGTGAAACTAAAAGTACAACGACCACTATTAAGGCCGAATCCAGAAGATTAATGCTGGATCAGCAGCAATTAAAAAAAGGAGAGAAAACAACGAAAACTTTTAATGTTAATGTACGAACTCCTAAAATTGATGAAAATTCAGAAATTAAATTAAAAGACCGTGATTTAGGTCAGTTAAATTGGGATGGTAAATTAACCTTAGAATTTCTGGGAACAGCCGAAATAGAAAGTATAACAATTACTCCATTAACTGATGTTACAACCGTTTATTTGGCAGGTGATTCTACCGTTACCGATCAGGATTTGGAGCCTTGGACTTCCTGGGGACAGTTTATTACCAATTATTTTGATGATAAAGTGGTAGTCGCAAATTATGCGGTTTCAGGTGCTACATTGCGCTCTTTCAAAGCGAGTTTACGTTTGAAAAAAGTTTTGTCACTCATTAAATCAGGTGATTATTTAATTGTAGAATTCGCTCATAATGATGAAAAAGAAAAAGGAGAAGGAATTGGGCCTTGGGATTCGTATTCGGCTTCTTTGAGAGAATTTGTTCAGGCAGCAAGAGATAAGGGGGCGCACCCTATTTTACTTACTCCGGTACAACGTCGTTTTTTTAATGCAGACGGAACTTTAAAACCTACCCACGGTGATTATCC
>JALRGZ010000238.1 GCA_023253295.1 Flavobacterium sp. | reverse complement strand
GCCCACCAGCACTTCTATTCTCGATAGTGTGGTTTAAGACATACTCACCAGACCAGACAGGACTTGCATTGACAATGTGCTCTGCTATTTTCTTAAGGAACACCTTTGGCACTTCGTCTAGGTCTTGTTCAATCTTACGAATTATGCTTGATAAACCAACACCAGTAGAACGTCCTTGATAAGCCATTATGCCCTCACCTGTAGAAGATAGCACATGATGACGCCAGCACTCTCAATAATGTCGGATCTAACAATGTTTAGAGTTTTACCACCAGAGGTAATAGTATCATTTGCTTTTGGGGATGGTGTTGTTACATTCTCTATATCAAAAGGCTTAATAGCAACTCGTCTATCACCTTTCTGGACACTATTACCGTCAACCATGTTATCTCTATAATCAAAGAAATAGGCTTTTACAGTGTAAGATGTAATTGTATTTGATAGACCTGTAATTGGGTTATATGTGCCTGTGGATATACTATTTAAAGTGATATCTTTGCCGTGCTGATTAAGAAGAACATTTGAAACTTTTTGTAAAGCAGAACCAATCGGAAGGTATTGCTGCCATTGGTTTTGGATTGGGAAACAAAATTGATTTAACAACCAATCAAAATGCTTTTCAAATTGCGTATTGTATTGATGAAAACGAATGGAATGGGAAAGTTTCAACACAATTACGACTCAAAAGCATTCAAAAATGACTTCAAAAAAAATAGATAAAAAAGACCCATACGCTGCCTTGCGTTACAAAGAATTCAATACGTTCCTATTCATGCGTTTTGCGATGGTATTTGCCTGGTCTATGCAGTTTATCGTTATCGAATGGGAAGTATATAGTATTACAAAAGATGCACTTTCGTTAGGAATCATAGGGCTTATGGAAGTAATACCCGCTGTTTCTCTGGCGCTATTTGCCGGACATATTGTGGATCAAAACGAGAAAAAAGGATTATTGATGAAATGTATTTTTGGTTTCTCAGTCATTAGTTTCGGTTTGTTTCTACTAACGTGGCCAGTAGTTGTTAGCGGACTTTCTAAGCAATTCATATTATACTCTATATATTTTTTGGTATTCTTAGGTGGATTGGTAAGAGCCTTTTTAGGCCCAACTATTTTCTCAATGTTATCACTAATTGTTCCTAAAAAAATCTACCCTAATGCTGCAACCTGGAGCGTTACGGTCTGGCAAATTGGTTCAGTAGTTGGACCGGCAGTAGCGGGATTTTCCATAACCTTAATGGGAGTTCACTGGTCTTTATGTTTGGTATTTGCCTGTTCGGTAATGGCTTTATTAGCCTTATCTCAAATTAGTAAAAAACCTATCTTGAATCCTAAAATTGGCGAGCCTGTAATGCAAAGTTTGGGAGAAGGAATCAAATTTGTCTTTAATAACAAAACAGTTTTAGGAGCTATTACCTTGGATATGGTTGCGGTTCTTTTTGGAGGTGCTGTTGCTTTATTACCTGTTTTTGCTCAGGATATTCTAAAAGTAGGCCCTGAAGGTTTCGGTTTCTTAAGAGCGGCTCCTGCAGTGGGTGCTTTTTTGACTATGTTGGTTACCGCTTACGTTCCTTTAAGCAAAAATGCAGGAATGAAATTGCTTGGAGCTATTTTTGGATTTGGAGTTTGCATCATCATTTTTGGACTTTCAACCTTATTCTGGCTTTCTCTTTTTGCTCTATTCTTCAGTGGCGTTTTTGATGGAATTTCAGTAGTTATTCGACAAACTATTTTGCAAATTAAAACTCCTGATCATATGCGCGGAAGAGTATCAGCTGTGAATTCTATGTTTGTAGGTTCTTCTAATGAATTAGGTGCTTTTGAAAGTGGATTAACCGCCCGATTAATGGGAACAGTTACGGCTGTTGTTTTTGGTGGAAGTATGACCCTTTTGGTCGTGCTTACAACGGGAATAGTTTCTCCAACATTCAGAAAACTGGATTTAACTAAGGATATTGAAGAACATGAAAAAGAAGACTAATAATGCTTTTTTCAAAAAAAATTAACCCATAATAACTAACAGAATTTTCTCGTAATCCTCTTAAAATTAGTTAAATAACCAATTTTTAACACTAATTTAATCGACCTGATTTTCTTTTAAAATAATTTCAAGCTTTTAAAAGAAAATTATGAGCTTCAAATTGATCATTAATGCGTTAAGAAGAAAAATTACACACAAATTAACCAAACATATTGGCAGAACTAAAATCAAACAAAATAGTAATTGCAATGCCAAAATTGATTTTAAAAACATACTAATCTGTCGTCCTAATCACCGACTTGGAAATTTACTTCTTATCACTCCTCTGGTTCAGGAAATCAATAACACATTTCCTAATTGTAAGATTGAAATTTTTATCAAAGGAGGTTTAGGTCCTATCGTTTTTAAAAATTATCCATCGGTTGAAAATTTCATTGTATTACCCAGAAAACCATTTAAATATTTTTTTAATTATATCAAAGTTTGGTTCAAAATCAAACAAAAAAAATACGACTTAGTCATCAATATTGATAAAGGTTCATCTTCTGGTCGTTTGTCTACTCAATTTGCAAAGGCTGATTATAAATTCTTTGGCGAATTAAATGAAGAAATCGTTCAAAATCATCCGGATTACAAACACATGGCTAAATATCCGATTTACGAATTTCGCCATTATTTAAATCAACTTGGTATAGAAAATCAACAAAAAGAAATTCCAACCATTAACATTAAAATTAGTGAGGAGGAACTTCAGGATTCCAAATCAATTTTGGATCAAATAGTCCAAAACGACAAAAAAACGATTTCCATTTTTACATTTGCCACAGGAGCCAAATGTTATACTCCTGAATGGTGGAATCCTTTTTATGAAAAATTACTGGCTAATTTTCCTGATTACAATATTGTTGAAGTTTTACCGGTAGAAAACGTTTCGCAAATTGGTTTTAAAGCACCTTCTTTTTATAGTAAAAACATCCGGGAAATAGTTGCATTTATTGCAAACACCGAAATTTTCATTGGTGCCGATAGCGGAATTATGCATTTGGCTTGCGCTTCCCAAACCCCTGTTTTAGGACTGTTTTCGGTAACTGTTCCGGAAAAATATGAACCTTATGGCAACAATAGTATTGCAATTGACACCAATACTACCAATCAGGATGTTATTATTGAACTCATTAAAAAACGACTGAATTAAGGTTAGTTATTTTTAAATTATTTATATTCATTCTAAATAAAAATAATTATATTTGTTTCATACTATAAAAACATGGAACAAATACACCAAATTTATATGAACAGTCTGGGAATTACCTTCTATTGGGAAAAAACAGAAGGTATTATTCCTAATAGAGTTCAATTAATCATTAAAGAAATAGGCCTGTTTTTAAGACTGACAGAATTGAAAGATTTCAACTATCTGATTGATGAAAGTATTGCTAAAAACAGTTGTTGTGAAAACTGTACGCTTAAGAATGCTAATTGCAAATTTCTATTAAAAACACCTCTCTATCCTTTGGATTTATCTGTTACAATGAACGAGTTAAAAGAAATAAAAGATTTGGTCTACGGAACTATTTTTAAAATAGAAATGGAAATTTATCTCTATGGTGAAGGCCAAAATTAATCTCAAAAAGTTTTAATTTCAAAGTTTTCTCCATCAAAAACACCGTAGGTAAAATAAGAGATCCAATCACCCAGGTTCACATAATCTGAATTTTTGCCTACGGGATGAATCATTGGTAAATGGCGGTGTCCAAAAACCAAATAATTATAATGTTTTGTTTCTAGTTTTCGTTTGGCGTATAAGATCAACCATTCCTTATCTTCACCTAAAAACTTCACATCTGATTCACCTGAAATCAATTTATTTTTAACCGAAAGATATTGTGCCAGACGCACTCCTAGATCAGGATGCAACCACCTAAAAAGCCATTTAGAAAAAGGATTGGTAAACACTTTTTTCATGCGTTTATAACCTTTATCTCCAGGACCTTTTCCGTCGCCATGACCAATTAAGAAGGTTTTCCCATTAAAAGTAAATTCCTGATTATCGTGATAAACCGGAATATTTAATTCCTTTTCGAAATAATCATCCATCCACAAATCGTGATTCCCTACAAAGAAATAAATAGGAATTCCGCTGTCGCGAATTTCAGCCAACTTGCCTAAAATTCGAATAAAACCTTTAGGAACTACCGTTTTATATTCGAACCAAAAATCAAATAAATCACCCAAAAGAAAAATAGCTTCGGCATCTTTTTTTACCTCATCCAGCCAAGCTACAAATTTTTGTTCTCTTGGAAAACTCAATTCGGCTGTAGGAGCACCAAAATGTTGGTCGGAAGCAAAATATATTTTTTTATTTGAGGCTAACTCCATGTATTTAAAGAGAAGTTTGGAATATTATAAATTATCACTTGCAAACCATTCTGCAAATGAAGAATCTGTTTCTTGTAGTTTTAGTGAAAAAAGTTCAATCCCTTCCGGTAATCTGCCTTTTATTCTTTGAGCGAAATCAATAACCATATTTTCAGAAGTAGGCTGATAATCAACTAAAATCACATGATGCCCACGATTTTTTAATTCTGCTGCCAATTCAATATGTGGGGTAGTTTCATTAAAAACAGTAGCATGATCAAACTGATCTACGACTTCTTCTTTCACAATTTTTTTCAAATCACCAAAATCGATAACCATCCCGAATTTGACATCATTACGATTGGTTATAGGTTTACCAATAACCGTTACAGACAATTTATAACTATGACCATGTACATTTTTACATTTTCCATCATAGCCATATAAGGCATGACCGGTTTCGAAACTAAATTGTTTTGTGATTCTGATTTTACTCATCGTGGATAAATTTTGACTGCAAATTTAAGGAATTGCTACGAGATATAGCTTTCTTCCATGAACTTATAAAAAACTTAGGAAAAATCTATTCCCCCTTTTTAAACTGTTCTAAAGCATTTTTTGTAAAATTAGACAACACCAATTGTCCCGAAATTGCAGCTCTTTCCAATAAAAGCTTTTCCCAGTGCGCTGTACCATCCCAAATGACTTGTTTCATTTGCTGTAAAGCTTGCGGATTATATGAAGCTAATTTAGCACTAAAGTTTGCAACTGCATCATCCAATAGACTTACATTTTCAAAAACCTCGGCATACAATCCTTTTTGTTGCGCCCATGTTGCCGATTTCCATTCCTGAGCATTTAAGGTCATTTCGGTCAAAGCTGTTTTGCCAATTTTTCTGCTTACTGCTGGTTCAATCACAAATGGGCCAATTCCAATTGCCAATTCCGACAATTTAATAGCGGCATTTTCGGTTGCAAAAACATAATCACAAGCTGCTGCAATTCCTACTCCCCCTCCAACGGCTTTTCCATGAATACGCCCAATAATCAATTTGGAACAAGTACGCATGGCATTGATTAGATGTGCAAAACCTGAGAAAAAGATCAACCCTTCCTCAGCATTGGAAACCGCTAACAATTCATCAAAAGAGGCACCAGCGCAAAAAGCTCCAGTTCCCGAACTCTTTAAAACAATTAAAACCACCTCATCATTTGAACTTAAAGAATTAATTTCAGCAGTCAGTGTATCCAACAAAGAACTTGGAAAAGAGTTACTTGCCGGATGTCCAAATTCAACTGTCGCAATTTTATTTTCTATTACTGTACATAATGAGCCTTTTGTATCTTGCATAGGAATTTCGAATAGTTTTAGGTAAAGTTAAAAATATTCAACAGAAAGCATAGTTTTTTCAAAAGTTGTTTTTTGATACGCATAAAATACTATATTTGCCTTGCAATGGGGGATTAGCTCATTTGGCTAGAGCGCTACGCTGGCAGCGTAGAGGCGACCGGTTCGAATCCGGTATTCTCCACCAACCTAAACTCAAGTTAATTGCTTGAGTTTTTTTAATTTTTAGAGCTATGTTTTATACTTATATTATTTTCTCTAAAACTCTAAATAAATACTATATAGGTTCCTGCGAAAATATTCAAAAAAGAATTGATGATCATCTAAATAGCAGAAGTACATTTACCAAAAAAGCCAAAGATTGGGAATTAAAATATTTTGAATCATTTGACTCAAGAAGTAAAGCTTACCAAAGAGAAATGCAAATCAAAAAAATGAAAAGCAGAAAATATATAGAAAATCTAATCTCTAATAAGAACTAGAGCGTCCCGATTACCATCGGGAAGGCGACGGGTTCGAATCCGGTATTCTCCACAAAAAAAGCCTGTAAACATTAAATTTACAGGCTTTTACTTTTATATTTTTTTGAAATTACTTTCCAACACAATCCACAGTTGAAAATTTATATTTTACATTTTCATAATCAATAGGTTCTCCTTTTACAAAATAGGTAGCTCCCATTGAAGTTTCCAATTTCCCGTTTCCTAAAACTAACAAACTATCTTTTTTCAAGAAAGCCATTGGATTTTTATAGGTCACTTTTTCATATCCTTCATCAATATAGGTATAGCTAACTAATAAGGTATCACCATGATATTCACCATAAATTTCCCCTATTTTTTTAGGATTGGCATAAATTTTCATCA
>JALRGZ010000178.1 GCA_023253295.1 Flavobacterium sp. | reverse complement strand
TGGGACGTCTTCTAACGTCGGTCAGATAAACGTGCTAAAAGGCGCAACTACGGTTGCCCGCATCGTTGCAGGTGTCGGTCAATCTTTGAAAGGAACCTACACAGTTCCTGCTGGGTATACTGCTTATTTGTTTCATGGTTTTTTTGCTCAATCGGATAAGGAAAGGAATTAAGGAAAGCTGGTCGTTCATTAAGGCAATGTTGGCTGTTTCTATAGCTGTATCGCTTCCGGCTGCTCCCATGGCAATTCCTACTGTACTTAAAGCCAATGCGGGTGCATCATTGATACCGTCGCCTACCATGGCAACTTTGTCGTATTGTTGTAACAGCGCTTTAATTTCTTCCGATTTTTGCTCCGGTAATAAGTTTCCAAATACTTTAGTGATTCCTACCTGACGGGCAACAAAATGAGCCGATTTTTCGGTATCACCCGTAAGCATAATAACGTCAATATTTTCATCGTGAATTTCCTGAATAGCTCTGCGGCTATCGGGTTTGATTTCATCGGTTAATCCAATAATTCCAACCACACCCTCACCAAAACTCACTACTACGCTTGTTTTGCCTTCGGTAGACAATTGGGCAACGATAGCTTCTACTTCTTCAGAAACGTCATGGTATTCCCGGATGAATTCCAATTTACCCACCAGCACTGTATCAATTTGACAAACGACACATTTGGCAGTAGCTCCTTTTCCCATAATACTTTTAAAATCTCTGGAAATATGAGGTTCAAATCCTTCCGATTTGCTGGCATTTATGATGGCTTGGGCTAATGGATGTTCCGAAAACATCTCGGCACCTGCTGTACAGGAAAGTAAATCTTCCCGGCTGGTTCCTATTAATGGATATACGTCCGAAACTACCGGAGTTCCATAGGTGATGGTTCGGGTTTTGTCAACAGCAATAGCCTGAATTTCGGCTAAGGCTTCAATGTATTTTCCTCCTTTTACCAGAGCGCCTTTTGCGGAAGCGTTACCAATTGCAGCATAAATAGCTACAGGAGTTGAAATCACTAAGGCACAAGGACAGGCAATTACTAAAAGGGTAACGGCTTGTTTGAGCCAATGATTGAAGTCCAGATCAAAAATGAAAACGGGTATAGTAAAAATTAATAGGGCTAAGCCAATGATAATAGGAGTATAGAGTTTTGAGAATTTTTGAATGAATTTTTGTGTGTCACTTTTGGCGGCATTTGCTTCAAAGGTGAGTTGGATGATTTTAGCAAAAGTAGTGTCAGAGGAAAGTTTGCTGGTTTTTATTTCAATATAACCATTTCCGTTCAAGGTACCTGCAAAAACCAAATCACCCACTTGTTTTTCTTTAGCAATCGGTTCACCTGTAATGGCCGATTCGTCTATCAGACTTTCGCCAAATGTTATCTTACCATCCAGAGGAATTACTTCACCCGGTTTAATTTGGATTGTAGTGCCTATTTCGATTTGTTCCACAGGTACTTGCTGATGCAATTTTTTTACAAATGCAGTTTTGGGTTCGCTTTTAATCAACTGGTCCAAAGCCGATTTAGAGTTTTCGAGTCCAATGTCTTCTAATCTTTCGCCTAAAACATAGAGTACAATAACTACTGCTGCTTCAGGATATTCGCCCAAATATAAGGCAGCAATAACGGCGATGGTCATTAGCAAATTGATACTGCTAAAGTTGAATTTAAGTAGTGATTGTACTCCTTTTAAAATGACTTCATAACCAATGAGGATAATGAAGCTACAGAAAACAAAAGGAGCATACGGCATTGGTAAATGAATTCCCATCAGGGAAAGTATTTCTAGAATGATGACGGTACTGACCGAAAGGAGTAAAAAAACAAATTTTCTATCTTTAAAAGGTAGGTTCATAAGAATAGGATTTTGTTTGAACTATAAACAGTTAAATAGTTGAAATGTTTCTGTTTTTGAACGTAAGAAATAATCTTTACATATTAAATTTACTCATAATTTATCGTAACTACTTTAGCTTTAATAAAATCTTAAGATTATAAATGACTAAAATGTTCGAGATGTGAAAAAGTTTTCGAACTTTGCAGCAAAATTATTTAGATATGAAAATCAACCTTAAGAACGGAATTGATAAACTCATTTTCGGGATGAAACAAAAAGATGTTGAGGCTGTTTATGGGAAGCCAGACAGAAATTACAAAGACGAAGATGATAATGTAATTTTTACTTATAATAAGTTTAAAATGCGTTTGACTTTTTATAAAGACGAAGATTTTAAAATGGGGTACATTGTAGCTTCCAGTCCGGATTTGGAATTATTTGGAAATAAGGTAATCGGTAAGAATATCAAGGTTGTTAAGAACGAATTGGCAGCAAAGAACATCACCAAATTTACTCAGGAAGAGTTTGATACTTTTGAAAACTATTTTAACGAAGACAATTGGTTGTTATTCCAAACTGAATTTGAAGAAGTAGTAAAATTAGAAATAGGCGCTATCATCAATGATAAAGATGAGTTTGAGTGGAAATTTGGAAAGAAATAATATCCATTTAAAATATAAAGAAAACTCTTTTAGTTTGTTTGACAAATTAAAAGGGTTTTGTTTTTTGGGTTATTTTGATTTATTAAGAGTATAAAGACCGCCAGCCAGGAGTGCAACAGCGAGTCCCAGATAAATATAACCTTGTTGTTTTTCGGATTGATTGGAAGCTTCTATTTTTAAGCCAAGCAAATTAACTTCAGCTGAGTTTTCTTTTATTTTGTTCAAACCGGAATAGCCTAATCCTAAACTTATAATAATTAAAATCAGGGCAATAATTTTAGACAGATTCATGTTTTTCTATTTTAGAATTTCTCTAATATAATAAAAATATAAGAAATTGCTAATAATTTATACTGTTCGAATTTGAAATAATTAAAAAAATCCGATTCACTTTCGCAAATCGGATTTTCATATTTGGGGAATAATATTGTTTATTTCTGTTTATCGAAAATTTCTAATTCGAAAATTAAGGTAGCATTTGGAGGGATAACACCGCCGGCACCAGCTTCACCATAAGCTAATTTTGACGGAATGTAAGCAATCATTTTATCACCAAAAGAAAGTAGATTGATGGCTTCGATAAATCCAGGAATCATACCGTCTTTTTTGCCTATCTCAAAAGGGAAAGCTTTGTAGCCTCCCTGCATAGCTCTCATTTCGTTGAATTGGTTATTTTCTTTGGCAACTTCTTCGAGGCTACTGTCAAATAATTTTCCATCTTCAAAATAACCAGAATAATGGAAGTAAACTGTTGTCCCTGCAGCTGGTTTTGCTCCACTACCTTTTTGAGTGATTTTATATGCTAAACCTGATGGAGTAGTGGTAGCAGTTGTTTTTTGAGTATTAAGATAGGCGGCTTTTTCTTTGGTTAAAGTTTCCATTTTTTCTTTTAGAATTCTTTCTGCTTCAGCTTTTGCTTCAGCTTCTTTTCTTTCCTCTTCGGCTTTGTTGTTATAATAATTTGCAAATACTTTTTCGGCTTTGAATTTTTTAGCAAAAGATCCATTTTGGGTTATAATGATACTTTTAATTACATCATCTTGAGCAATATTGTTAACTACATCCATTCCCTGTACTACATGTCCAAAAATGGTGTGTTTGCCGTTTAACCAAGGTGTTTCTTTATGTGTGATGAAAAATTGACTTCCATTTGTTTTTGGACCAGAATTAGCCATAGCTAAAATCCCTCCTTTGTCAAATTTTAATTCAGGAAGAAATTCATCTTTGAAAGCATAACCAGGTTCTCCGGAACCATTTCCTAGCGGATCTCCACCTTGAATCATAAAATCTTTAATAACTCGGTGGAATTTTAAACCATTGTAAAAAGGTTTTCCTTTTAATTTTTTGTCGGTAACAAATTCATTTTTGCCTTGAGCTAAGCTAATGAAGTTAGCAACGGTTATGGGGGCTTTTTGGAAATATAAATCTAAAATAATTACACCTTTATTGGTGTTAATTGTTGCAAAAATACCATCTTCCTTGATTTTTACGGGAGTTACTTTTTTTACTGGTTTTTTAGAAGTTTCTTGAGCCTGAAGTGTAAATAGACTAAAAAAGGCGATTAATGTTAGTAGTTTCGTTTTCATTCTTTATTTAGAGCTTGTTTTAAGTGTTATTTTTTTTCAATTAATTCGATTTCAAAAATAAGATTTGAATAAGGTGGGATAATCTTTCCTGCTCCTCCTGCACCATAGGCTAAATGGGATGGAATGAATAAAATGGCTTTGTCTCCATAAGACATTTTATTTAAACCTTCGATGAAACCGGGAATCATACCGTCTTTTCTTCCAGCCTGGAAAGGAATGGGTTGGTATCCTCCTTGTTCAGCTCTGGCAATATCGTGTTTTCCAAAAGTTTCGGCTATACTTTCGATGTTGGTATCAAAAAGTTTTCCGTTTTCAAGAAAACCAGCATAATTAATGTAGATAGGTGTTCCTTTAGTTGGTTTTAAGCTACTTCCTTTTTGAGTAATGAGGTATTTTAATCCCGAAGCTGTTCGATTAGCTTTGCCTTTTAAGGCATCAAAATAAATTAATTTTTCTTCAACAGTTTTTCCGTATTTTTCATCGTAAAGTTTCTCTTTTTGTGTTTCAAGATCCATTAATTCTTTTTGTTTTTTGGACTCTACTGAGAAATAATCATAAAAAGTTTTTACGGCATTAAATTTTTTAGCAGCTTCACCTTTACGTATTATTGTTATTGATTCGATAATGTCGTTCTGTTGGATTTTATTTACTACTTCCATTCCATTATCTACAACATGACCAAAAATGGTATGTTTCTGATCTAACCAAGGTGTTGGTACGTGAGTAATAAAAAATTGACTGCTGTTAGTTGCAGGGCCACTATTTGCCATTGCCAAGAGGCCTCCTCTGTCAAAAAATAAATCGCTGAATTCGTCTTTGAATTTGTAGCCTGCATCACCTGATCCCGTTCCTAGTGGATCTCCGGTTTGTATCATAAAATCGTTAATAACACGGTGGAATTTTAATCCATCAAAGAAGGGGCGTCCTTTTAAATGCTCGTTAGTAACAAAATCATTTTTGCCTTCTGCTAAAGTAATAAAATTAGCAACTGTAATAGGAGCTCTGTTGTAATCTAATTCTAAAAATATATTTCCTTTATTGGTTTCAATTTTAGCATATAAACCATCAGGTAAATGATTTTCTTCTTTTTTGCAGGAATAAAAAATGCTAATGAAGAGTAGCGCAAATAGAATACTTTTTTTCATAGGTTACTATTTATTGTTCTGAGGCGTCTGGTGTTTTATCAAATGATGGTTTTTACTTTAGGGTATCTTTGGTTGAAGTTACACTAAGAGCTAGTTTTTCTTCTAATTCTTTTTTGTAAACTGCTTCAGGTTTAAAATTGTTTAATGTTACCGTGCAAATGAGAGGTTGGTTAGGACCTATCTTTTTATTGTCGCCATGATAACCGTAAGCAATATGAGAAGGGAATAAGAAGTTTATTTTTTCGTTTTTTCGCATCAATTTTATACCCTCTCTTATTCCGGTCATAATTTCTTGTTTGTCTACTCGATAAACCTGTGGTCTTAGTTCAACTTCTGAATAAATAATAGTTCCTTTTAAGTCCTTTAATTCATAGTTAAAAAAAGCAACATCACCTTTTTTAGGAGTTAAGCTATCAACTTCGTTTCGGGTTTCATAAGAATACCAAAATCCTTTTGTAGAAGCAAAATAATTAATCTTAGGATTTTTTTTCATTAAATCTTTAATCAAATCCTCCTCTGTAGCAACTAGTTTTTTGTTTCGTTGAGCTGATTTTTTCATAAAAACACCTGAAGCTCTTGAAACAGGTCTTCTGGCATCCTGATGTTGTTTGCAGCTTGCGAAAACAAGGCATAAAATACAATTTAAAATGATGATTTGGGTAGTTTTCATATTTTTTTATAGCATTAGATTTTGGACTAAACTTTTAAATTTTGTTACAGTTTCTTCCATTGATGCTCCTGATTTTCCTCCAGCAGCGTTGCGATGGCCGCCACCGTTAAAATGTGCTCTTGCAAACTCGTTTACATCAAAACCGCCTTGAGAACGGAAAGAAATTTTAATGATGTTTTCGTCTTTATTTTCTATAAATATAGCTGTAAATTGAATTCCTTTAATGCTTAGCCCGTAATTGACAATGCCTTCAGTGTCTCCTTTTACATGGTTAAAGCTGTCTAATTCTTCTTGGCTAAGCGTAATGTAAGAGGTTTTATGTTCAGGTATTACTTTTAAATTTTGCAAAGCCTGACCTAATAATTGTAAACGGTTATAAGAGCTGTTGTCAAAAAGTAAATTTGGAATTATAGTATTTTCTACACCTAAGTCAATTAATTCTGCTACAATTCTATGAGTATTTCCGGTTGTATTTGGGAATCTAAAAGAACCGGAATCGGTTAAAATCCCCGTGTAAATACAGGTTCCAATTGTTTTGTCTATTTGGTCTTTTTGATCCAGATAGTTAATGAAATTATAGATCATTTCGCAGGTAGAACCAAAAGAAGTGTTAGAGTACATATACGTGGCGTAAGCATCTGGTTTTTGGTGATGATCAATCATGATGAAAGTAGTGTTTAATACTTCCAATACTTTTTCCATTTCGCCGGTACGATGAAACGCATTAAAATCAAGGGTGAAAACGATCTCGGCTTCTTGTAAAATTTTAGTGCAAATTTCTTTGTCTTTTTCAAATATTTGAACCGTTTCTGAACCCGGAAGCCATGCTAAGAAATCCGGAAATTCATTAGGAGAAACTACAGTAGCCTGATGATTGTTTTTCTTTAAAAAATGATAAAGCCCTAAAGTAGAGCCCATGGCATCTCCATCAGGATTTCGGTGCGGAATAATTGCAATTTTTTTTGGCGTAGCCAAAAGGTTTTGGATTGCTTGTATATCTAATATTTTCATAGTTTGCGAATTTACATTTTTTTAGTGTAAACTATGAAATCATTTGAAAATTAACTTCTTTTTACAATTAAAAATCTTCGAGTTTGTTTTTTCTAAATTTTTCATACAAATGGTATTTTACACCTTTTACAGTTTGGGAATGATAAATACCAATTGATCCCGAAGAGATGTAAGCAATACAACAAGAAATAGCAATGAAAAGAGCGCTTTCTATTCCAAAAAGTTCAATTCCCATGATGGTACAGGCAACAGGAGTGTGAGTGGCTCCTGAAAAAACGGCAACAAATCCCATGCCTGCTAAAAGAGCAATAGGTAACGGTATGAATCCTGATAAGGCACTTCCTAAAGTTGCACCAACAAAAAATAATGGGGTGACTTCACCTCCTTTAAAACCTGCTCCTAGAGTAAAACCTGTAAATAAAATTTTGAGTAGGAAATCGTAGTTGCTACTTTGTGTTTTAAAGGCTTCAACAATTGAAGGTACCCCTAGTCCCATGAATTTAGTAGCTCCAAAATAATAGATAACAATCGCAAAAATGATTCCTCCTACATATGGGCGCAAAGGTGGGTAAGATATGGTTTTTGAAAATAAGGAACCCCAAAAATGAGTGCTTCTTGAAAAAAGCATTGCAGCCAGACCAAATAAAATACCGGAAGGAATTATCCAAAAGAAATTTTCTAAATTGAGTACAGGGGTGATAGGAATATCATAATGGGTGTGATGTACCGGCCATAGTTCTACGGAGTAATAAGCAAAATAGGCAACTACAAAAGAAAGAATAGCGCTTTTAAAACGGAATTTATTGCAAAAAACAACTTCTAAAGCAAAGACGGCTCCGGCAAGTGGTGTTCCAAAGACAGAAGCAAACCCTGCGCTGATTCCCAAAATGATTAGTGTTTTTCGGTCGTCTGCATCGAGTTTGAAAATGCGGCTAAATTGATCGGAAATAGCGCCTCCCATTTGCACTGCAGTTCCTTCACGTCCAGCTGAACCTCCAAAAAGATGTGTGATAATAGTTCCTAAGAGTACAAAAGGAGCCATTTTTAGTGGAATAACTTTCTTAGGTGTTTCATATTCTTCGAGTAAAAGATTGTTTCCTTTAACAACCTCTTTTCCGTAATAATGATAAAGTAATCCGATTAATAATCCGCCAAGGGGTAAAAACCAAAGAAGCCAAATGTTTTGGTTTCTAAGATTACCAGCCCATTCCAAAGTAAGTAAAAAAAATGCAGAAGCCGAACCTGATAGAAGACCTATTAAGGCACAGATTAAAATCCATTTAAAAGAAAGTAGTATGTTTTTTTTTAAATCCATTGGTTTTAAAGGCTAAGTGTTGCTATTATAGTTTTCGAGCGCATTAAATGCAATTTATGAAAATTTAAAATTGCATTTAATACGCTCGAAGAATGACTTTAGAAAATTTGTTATTCCGGAAGAACAGCAGTTAATTCAATTTCAACTAGGTATTCAGGAGCAACTAATTGGTTTATTCCGTAAAAACCAGTAGTTGGTTTAATGTCTTTGAAAAATTTAGCATGAGCCGTAGCTACTGCTTCAAATGTAGAAATATCGGTAGTGAAAATACGTGTACGAATAACATCTTTCATACTTGCATTTAAATCTTCAAGTACTTTTTCAACTCTTTCTAAAATGTTTAAGGTTTGAGCGTGTGCGTCATCAGCTTTCACTTTATCGCCGTCAACAATTGCTACAGTTCCTGAAACTTCTATGATGTTTCCAATACGAACCGCACGACAATATCCCATTTTGTCTTCCCATGGAGATCCTGTTAAGATGTTTTCTCTTTTCATTTTGATGTATTTGTTTGATTTTTAGAGGGATGTTCCTCGATTTGAAAATTTAAATTTTTGTGCAATTTATAAAAAATACCATAATAAAAAACAGTCATTTTGTGAAACTAATAAAGAAGTTCAAGTTTGGAATTTTGTATGTTTATATAATAAAATCAAAAGTTTAGTGTTAAGTATTTGGAATAACTTTATAAAAGTCGTTTTTTTGAATAGATTTTTAATTAAATAGATAAATGATGAATCAATATTTAAATTTCAAAGGTTTGTTTTTGGTTGTCGCTCTTGTTTTGGGTGGTTTTACGACTGCGTTTTCTCAAGAGGGAATTGGAACTGAGTTTAAAATTAAGCCCGCCCCAAAACCAAAGAAAGAGAAAAAGGAAACTGTTGTAAAAGATGTTAAGTTTAATACTGCAGATTATGAGAAAATCAAAGCTTATGAAGTAGGTGGTTTGAATAATAATACTTATAAAGTACCTCAAGGGGATGAAAAAGATTCTGAAAAATTAGCCAAAAGAAATCAGGATTTAGGTGTGGTTAAAACAACTTCGGGTGTTGCAAAAGTAAGATATCGTGATGCCGCTTATGTTGATGGAGATAAAGTACGTGTGTATTTGAATTATGAAATAGTAGAGCAAGAAGTTTTGCTAAATGGAGAGGCACAGGGTTTTGATATCACCTTAAAAAAAGGGGTAAATCGTATTGATATTGAGGCATTAAACGATGGTTATGCCGCACCAAATACAGCCGAATTTAAAATTTATGATGATAAAGGTGCGGTGATTTCGTCAAACCAATGGAATATAGCCCAAGGTTATAAAGCTACAATTATCATTGAAAAGGAATAAGTTTAATAACTAATAGGTTAAATTTTTTTTAATGTTCTAGGGTTGTTTTGTTTTATAAAATTAAAGCTTGGTATATTTGTTGCTATGCTTATGATAATTAATTAAAACAAAATTTACATTATATGAAGCAGTTTTTATTAGTTGTAATGCTTTGTTTTGGAATAAACGTTTTTGCTCAAGCAGAGTTTGGCAAGAAGTTTAAGCCAATTGCTCCGATGAACAAACCTGCTACTCCTAAGAAAGTAACTCCAAAAGCTACAACAGATGCTCCAGTAATTAAAGCTCCTGATATTTTAAAAAAACCAGAAACTACTTTACCTTCATTTTCAAAGTATCAAATTGGTCAGCCTAAATCTTTTTCGATGATACAAACCGACGAATTTGATAATCCTGGTGATCGAATAAAAGAAAAAATGACTAAGGATTTGGATAAAACCCTTGTTAGAGAAGGATTGAAAGAGGATGACCGAATGTTGGTTAAAATCGATAAAAATTTCGGGGAGATTCGTACAAAGTCAAAATATTTTGTTGTTCAATATCGTGATTACATTTATATAGACGGTGATTTAATTAAAGCAACTCTTAATAATCAGATGGTTGGAGGAATAATGGAGTTGTTTTCAAATTACGGACAGTTTGTTTTTGATTTGAGTGACGGTATTAATACTTTCGAAATGGAAGCTTTTAGCAAAGGAAGTTCTGGAGGAAATACCTGCGAATTTAAAATCTATGATGATAAAGGTGCTTTAGTACGCTCGGAGTTTTGGGATAACTGGGATAAGGGTGTAAAAGGTAAATTTGTTATTATTAAAGAATAGTAAATTGCCGAGTTGGTGGAGTGTAATAGGACAAAATTCTCGTTGTAAATTATGGATGTAAAAAAAATAAAAAATTTCAAAATTCCACTTTTGCAATCCAAATTTAAAAAGTAATTTTGCGCCCATGCAACACAACGTACTTATTTTAGATTTCGGTTCGCAATACACTCAGTTGATTGCGCGTAGAGTTC
>JALRGZ010000167.1 GCA_023253295.1 Flavobacterium sp. | reverse complement strand
ACCTTTGCTGACTTTACCAAGGCAGTTAAATCCGACCCACTATGGCAGACAACCAAGAACGCTAAGGAGACATACAGCAATATGGCTAGCGACTTGATGAAGCAGTTTGGATTCCTAGGATAATGGCACTACCTTGTTCAGTACTTCCTGCTCCTAAATTAAAACGCCACAAAGACAAACCTATTCCTTTAGGATTTCCGTCGCTATCTACTTCTCTACTAAATAACAAATCAGCAATTGCATTTTTTTTCTCAGCAGGCCAATTGTTTCCAATATTATTACATTGCCAGGCATCTGAAGCTCCAAAACTTTCCATAGTTTGAAGATTCATATCTAAATTAACATTTAGCTCTCTTGCTGTTTCCTCCCCTTTTTCAGAATCTTCTTTGATATCCGAAGAACAACTTGTTAGAACAGTATTAATTGAAAGTAAGCCTACAAGAAGTAGACTTACTTTATTTGTTTTAAATAAATTCATTTTAATAATTTGGATTTTGTTTAATTACTCCACCGCTTAAGTCAATTTCCAATTGTGGTATTGGCCAAACTAAATGTTTTGATGCGTCAAAATTAATTCCTTTATCCTGCGCCTCTTTTGTATTAGTTGTTTCATAAGGATCTGTAGAATTTAAGTTGTATTGTACAAAAGTTCCGCTAGGTCCCATTAAAGATTCAATAACCGGTTTCCCTGTACTTGGATCTTTTTCTCTTCTGATATCAAATAAACGCAATCCTTCAAATGCTAATTCTAAACGACGCTCTTTGTATATTTTTCTTAATAGATTTGGCCCCGCCATTCCTTCAACCGGATCTAAATCCACACGTGCTCTAACGACATTGATATCTGCCATTGCTCCTTCTGCATCACTCAAATGATAGTTAGCCTCAGCTCTGGTAAGATACATTTCGGCCAAACGAATTAATGGTACATTCAACGGTAAGTGACCGTCTTTCTTATCCAAAGCTCTTCTTGTTGCAATAGGGATATAATACTTACGACAAATACGTCCTGATTTATTATCGTTCAAACTAAATTTATGAGTTGGATTTAATACTTCGTCTCCATAAGCAGCTTCGCCCCATTTAGTAATAGTACTTCTTCTTCTAATCTCATCTCCTTCAGATAAATAGGCATTTTCTAAGTCACTCGTTGGCATACACCATCCCCATCCATCAAGAACATCTCCGGCATCATTACTTGGAAAATACTTTTTGTCTTCACCTCTGGCTCCTGCTAAAGTAGGCAAAGCACATCCTAAACTTTTATCCTGAACACTTGACGATTGCGCTTCAAGAATAGATTCAACACCATTATGATTATTTACATCCCAAATATTTAAGAAATTTGGTTCTAATGAATAAGGTCCTTCTGTAATTACTTTATTTGCATATTCTTTTGCATCAGCCCATTTTTCTTGAAACAAAGACACACGCGCTAATAAAGCATAAGCAGCCCATTTATTAATTCTTCCATTTCTAAAAACTTCAATATTCTCTAATTTCTCAGCAGAGGCTTTAAGATCTGTTTCAATTTGAGCATATACTTCTGATGCCGTGCTACGAGCCAATTTTAAATCACTAGTTCCTAAAACTGTAGTATACAATGGAACTCCTCCATAGTTATTTACTAACTCATAATAACAATATGCTCTTACGAATAAAGATTCTCCCTCATATTGATTTCTTTGAGACTCACTGATAGGTGCTCCTGCCATTTTAGCTAATCCAATATTACAAGATTGAATAGTATAAAAATGTGCTGTATACATACTATTCATATCCCCCATATTATCAGGAGTAATTAAGTATTGCGATGCAGGTCTATGAGCTCCACTATCTTGACCTGTGTTCCCCATCCAGGCATCATCTGTTGCCATTTCATTAGTTACTCTAGGCGCAATCAAAGTCCACCAATCATTAGGTAACAACAATCTATGCGTTAATTCGTTTACATAATTTTCACATTCCTGTGCTGTTTGAAAATAATTTTCTAAAGTTTGAGTACCTCTTGCATCCTTTTCAATAAAATCAGAACAAGAGACTGCAACAGCTGCAAAAGTTAGTATTGATACTATTATTTTTTTCATAATTCGTTTATTTTTTTTTAAAATGCTACATTAAGCCCCATCAAAATAGTTGGTTGTACAGGATAATTCCATCCTCCAAAACCAGATCCTAAAACACCTCCACCAACTTCAGGATCTACACCTGAATATTTAGTCCATGTCCATAAATTTTGACCTGATAATGAAACTCTCAATTTATCTAACCCAAATTTGTTGTAAAAAGAGTAACCGAATTGAAGGTTTTTCATGCGTAAGAAAGAACCATCTTCAATATAGAAAGAAGAGAATTTTGTAAAGTTCTCATTATTATCATCTTTAGAAAGTCTTGGAACATAATTAGAAGTTCCTTCTCCATGCCAAGCCATATCTGCAAGATTGCCTACTTTATTAGTTAGACTTGCTCCATTATACAAATCTGAAATGTTTTGGTTTACTATTTCATTTCCAATACTTGAATAGAAATTCGCAACTAAATCAAAATTTTTATATGCAAAATTCAAGTTTAAACCAACATTAAAATCAGCCCAAGGAGAACCTATTTTTGTACGGTCTTTATCATCTAATTTTCCATCGCCATTCACATCTTTAAAACGAATATCTCCTAATTGAGCATAAGGCTGTAATTTTGTTCCGTGCTCGTCTGTATGAGAATTTAATTCTGTTTGATTTTGAAATAATCCATCAGCAACATAACCATAAAAATAACCTGGTTCTTCCCCCTTAACAGTCAAGGTTCTGTTACTTGCTCCATATAATTTTTCACCTTCAGCAGATAATGAAACCATTTTTACATTTACCGTTGTAAAAGTTAAATCGGCTCCATAGGAGAAATCCCCTTTTTTATCTTTATACGATAATAACAAGTCAATACCATTAGAACGCATAGAACCAACATTTGTCCATATTGTTGCATAAGAAGGGAAACCACTATAAGTAGGGAACTGTTTTACGAACAACATGTCTTTAGTTGTTTTTTGGTAATATTCCAATGTACCTGAAATTTTATTTTTCCATAATCCAAAGTCAAGTCCAAAGTTTACATCCTCAACCATTTCCCAACGAATATCTTTGTTAGCCATAGTTGAAGGATATGAAGTATCTACCACATCATCACCAATAACATAATATCCTTGACCTATATTTGATTGGTACACTGAAGCTGGTAAATTTTGGTTACCTACTCTACCCCAACCTGCTCTAAAAGTCAGATTATTTACAACTGAACTAGCATCTGCCATAAAATCTTCGTTCGAAATTCTCCAAGAAGCTGATGCAGCAGGGAAATTAGCCCATTTATTATTTGCCATAAATTTAGAAGATCCGTCACGTCTAAATGAAGCTGTCAAATAATATTTACTATCGTAGTTATACGAAAAACGTGAAATATAAGACATCAAAGAACTTGACCATGATGTTCCACTACTGTTACGATTTTTAGTAGCTGCACTCACTTCTCTCATCGATTCAGAATTATTAGGCACTCCTTCTCCATATCCCCAAACATCTGATGAATCGTAATTTTCCATAGTAACACCCGCCATAAAACTAGTATTATGCTTTTCGGCGAACGTTTTAGAATAAGTTGCAGTAGATTGCCAAGTCCAATCTACATTTGTAGTTGCTTTTCGTTCAACGCTGTTAATTTCAGCTTTTTCGTGAGCAGCATCAATTACGAAGTCAGGGCTAAATTTATTCCAAATTTTATTTCCAAATTCTATAGAACCTTGTGTACGAATAATTAAACCTTTGATAGGCTCATATTGTAAATAAGCATTCGAATTCAAATTATATAAATCTGTATAATCATCATATCGTTTTACAGCAGCTACAGGATTCCATACATACGAAGGAGATCGGGCATAAATACTGTATTCATTTTCCGTCCCGTTTAATTGATCTGCGGGTTTATAGATTGGTGTAATGGGATCAATCTTAACAAAATCAGCCCAGTTACCTGGTGCTCCCCAAGTTTCATATCTTGGATTTAATGTTACACCTGCTGAAAACTTATCAGTAAATTTAAAATCATTAGCAATTCTTGACGTTATTCTTTTCCATCCTCCAATTTTATAAAAAGAATCAGAGTTATAATAGTTTAAGCTTATTGCGTAAGTGTTCTTTTCAGAACCACCTGTAACACCAATAGAAGTATTAGTTACTGAAGATCCTCTATTAATACCTGCACCCCACCAATCGGTAGTTTTACCTCTGTATTGTTCCGGATTTGGCAAATAATCTGAATAATCTGAATTAGTATAAGCTGTATTTAGTATTGTTGCATAATCCTCTGCATTAGCCATATCGTAAGGTTTATTCATAAATTGATAACCTGAACTCATATCAACCGTGAATTTTGGTTTCCCAATTTTCCCTTTTTTAGTAGTAATCAAAATTACACCATTAGATGCACGAGAACCATAAATGGCACTAGCCGATGCATCTTTAAGTACATCCATGGACTCAATTTCATTATTACTTAAAAAATTGATACTTGTTCCCATTGGAATTCCATCAACAACATACAAAGGATCTGTACTTAAATTAACAGTAGATATTCCTCGAATAAGAACTCTAGGTTGAGCTCCAGGACCACCAGCTCCTGTAATTTGAACCCCTGCAACTTTTCCCTGCAAAGATTCAGTTACATTTCCTACAGTCATTGTTTGAAGTTCTTTCCCTTTTACAGAAGCGATTGAACTGGTTACATCTTTCTTTTTTACAGTAGCATAACCTACAACTACTACTTCTTCCAAAGCTTGATTGTTTTCAGTCATAACCACATCGATAGTTGTTTTTTGATCAACTTTGAAAATTTGTGAAGCATAACCTATATAAGAAAATTCAATTTCGGCATCTTTATTAGGAACCACAATCGCATACTTACCATCAAAATCAGTTGAAGCCGAAGTTTGTGTTCCTTTTACAAAAACATTTACTCCAGGAATTGGCAAAGCTCCTTTATCTTTTACAGTCCCTTTTACTGTTATTTGTGCAAAGGTTGCCGCACTACACAATACAGCTATAAGCAACCCTATAAATTTATATTTCATATCAAAATTATTTATTAATTTATGTTACTAAGACTATAACAAACTATTTTTTTGTTATAAAAGCTCTTTCTAATTCGGTGTCCAAAATAACTTTATAAACACCTGGCGCCGCTGGATACTTAGCATTTCCATTTTCACCTGGCGACATCGTAGCTATACCGTTTTTAATTAATCTCCAGGAAGGACTCCACCATTGACCAGTAAAAGTTGCTTCCATAGTTCCTGTCAAAGTATATTCTCCAACTAATTGGTATGGATTATCAGAATTATTAACTAAGTGCAAACTTGTTTGTTGCCACGCATCCCAAGTATTCCAGGTAGCTCCCTGAATTCCGCCTCCGCAAACACTCACAAACGGCCTTCTTAAAGCTTCCTCATCATGCCACAAACCATTAGCTACATCTGCCCAAACTTTACTTGTTGGAGTATATTTTGAAACAGTATAAACCAGTGTACTTGGATTAACTTTTATTTTGTAATAACCTTTAGTTGGTAAAACAATCGGTGAAGCATTTACATCATCAATTAAATCACCTGAATTATTTAAACCAAAACAGTGAGGAGCAAAATCTGATTCCTGTCCTAAGAAATAAACTTCTTTATTATCTGTATCCGCATAATATTTAAATTCAAAATCTTGTCCGCTTTTTTCGTGGAAATACATTGGTACACCTACAGCGTCAGTAGTAAGATTTGTTCCTTTAGCTTGATCACATAAATAAATAGCAGGATACTCATTAGTAGCAACAATATTTATATTCAAAGTTCCCATATTAGGAATAGTAAATTTGTCTTGAGCAGAAATAGTTAATACATACTCTGCAGCTGTTATTGGCAAAGTATAGGTTTTATTAAATGTATATGATTGTGGAGCTCCTTCTAACTCGATTAGTTCATCAATACCTAAAGCCTCACACTTAACTTGAATAAAATCAATTCCTGAATCATCATTAACCACAAAATTCACTGGCAATTCATTACTAGAAGACAATAAAACTACCGCTCCTTCTTTAGGTGTTATCATTGTAATTGCAGGAGCGCTAAACTCTCCATCCAAACGCAAATTAATATTTTGGTCTATAGAATTACCTGATACATCTGTTATGGTCAATTTAATCGTAAATGACTCTGAAGTTCCACGGTCAGCAGGCACTTCAAAAAAGTAACTTAAATCATAACTGGTCAAAAGAGGATCTGTTGAAAAATTGATTACTTTATCTAAGTATAATTCCGGAATTTGGATTCTAACATTCTTCAATCCTAAATCATCAGCCAAAGCAGCTTTAATTTCAAATTTTCTGTTTGGAGCACCATAAATTTCATTGGTAGACACAACTACCGTTGGATTATCTGAAGCAGGATAACTTGAATCGTCATTTTGACATCCCGAAAAAAGGATAACAAAAAATGCAAGTAAAAATAAATACGAGAGTTTGTTCATAATTTTTTTTTTTTTTTTTAAAGCTATTTCTTTAGTATCAATAGCTAATTTGTTAATAGTAATTCATAATCTTTATAATAACAAGGTTATAAAGTTTCATTGAGTTCCTATAATTTTCATATCTTTTATTTTTATAGTTTGATTGTTAATAAATTAATATTTAATAGTTCATTTATTTAAGATAACTTAACATAATGGAAATTGATATTTCTAAAAATTGAGTTATCATCCTAGCAAAGAAATAACTAAATGACACTTTTTAAAGGGGGTAAATTGGAATAAAAAACAGGGGGAAATCGCAAAAAACAAGGATAAAATCGTCAAAAAAGATTATTTAACAAAAAAACACGTCGATATTTAATTAATACAAAAATATACCATACCTTTTTTTCATAATAAACAAAAATCCTAAACCTTTTCTAAGAGGCTTAGGATTGTACTTTCTCAATAGTAGTTATAAAATCAAAAAAAGAACTTCTACCTGAAATAAATTCTTTCTTTTTTAAGAAAAACTATTTAACAACATTCAGATCTTTATTAAATGAATCTTTGTATTTTTTAATATAAAGAGATGGAGTCATACCAAAAAGCTTAACAAATTGTTGCCTGAAATACTTTTGATCTTCAAAACCTACCTCTGCACTTGCCTGGGCAATATTTATATTTTCAGTCAACAAAAGCATGGCTGCTCTTCTTAATCGAATGGAACGAATAAATGAATTTAATGTTTCTCCCGAAATAATTTTAATTTTAGCATACAAACTTCGATGGCTCATTCCTATTTCAGCTGCGAAAGTTTTTATTGTAAAATCACGATTCCCAATATTGGTTTCAACAATTTCAATACATTTTTTCAAAAACTCCTGATATTCCGCTGGTACTTTTTGATCGTTTTCACGCAATGTAATACTATCTAAAAAATATTTTCTTAGATTTCTTCTATTCTTTAATAATGTATTTACCCTGGCTACTAACAAATCATCATCAAAAGGCTTAGTAATATAATCATCTGCTCCATCGGTTATTCCTTGTAAATGGGTTTCCGGATTATTCGAAGCAGTCAATAATATTACAGGAATATGCGACAAATGTTCGTCTTCCTTAATTCTTTTGCATAACTCCAACCCATCCATTACTTCCATTGTAATATCTGAAATCACAATATCCGGCATATACTTTTTAGTATATTTTAAACCTTCTTCTCCATTTACTGCACTATACACCAAATGAGTTTCTGAAAACAACTGAATTAAATAATTTCGAATCTCCGTATTGTCATCAATAATTAAAATCGATTTTTTCTCGGTAAGCATATCGACTTTTAAATTCTTTTCAATCTCTTCCGTTTTTTCTTCCTCAACTGTATCAAAATCATCTACTAAAAGCTCTTCTACTAATTCACTCATTTTAGGAGCAATTGTATTAATTGGCAAGTTGCCAAAATGCGCTTGTCCTTTTAAAAACTTCAAAGTAAAAATACTTCCCTTACCCAATTCACTTTCACAAGAAACAGTTCCCTGATGTTTATCAACAAAATATTTTACGATATAAAGTCCTATTCCAAATCCAGTACTTACGGATACTTTTGAATCCAACTGTTTGAATTTTTCAAAAATAAATTCAATGTTTTTTGAAGCAATTCCTGAACCTGTGTCTGAAATAGACACATATATTTCTTTATCGTTTTCTGTTAAAACAATTCCAATTTCACCTTTTATAGGAGTATATTTAAAAGCATTGGAAACCAAATTAAACATCGATATTTCAATCTTTTCATAGTCCCCAATAATTACAATTTCTTCATCAGGCACTTGAATTGTATATTCCATATTCTTTTCCTTAGCTTGATTTACAAAGCACAAATACACTTCCTGACATAAATTATTCATGTTTATTTCTGAAAGTTTCAATGCATCAGCATCATTCTCAGCCTTTCGAAAAAGTAACAATTGATCTACCAGACTCAACAATCTTCTTGCATTTCTAAAAGCAGTTTGCAAATCTCCTTTGGATGAATCATTATGAAGTTCCTCCTTTTTAATAACCTTCTTTAAAGGATTAATAATAAGAGATAATGGGGTCCTAAATTCATGAGAAATATAAGTAAACATTGAGGATTGCTTTTCAGCAATCTCCTTTTCTTTTTGCCTTTCAAATTCGGCTATCTTAACTTTATACTTTAAACGCTCTTTGTAATTATTGTATCGAATATAATTATATATAACAGCTACTCCCAAGACCAAATATAACAAATAAGCCCACCAGCTCCTGTACCAAGGTGGTAAAACCACAATTCGAACGAGCGTTTCAACCTTACTTAAATCATCCTGAAAATCTGAGGTTTTAACTTTAAACAAATAAGTTCCTTCAGAAAGGTGAGGATAATTAGCTTTTCTTATTTGCCCAACATTACTCCATTGATCATCCCATCCTTCTAAAAAATAAGCGTAATTAATTTTATCTGAATTCGAATAATCCAAAGCAACAAATCCGATAGACAACGTAGTTTGATCATAAGGCAATCTTATTTCTTTAATCTGATGTTTTTCAGACCATTCCGAAATTAATTCCGGTTTCTCCTCAATAGGCTCATTATTTACATTTAAATCAGAAAGAAGTATGCTAACATTTGAAACAATATCTTTTATTTTTTCAGGATAAAACAAATTGAAACCATTGATTCCTCCAAATAAAAATTCTCCGGACGACAATTTCAAAGCAGCATTAAAACTGAATTGGTTGCTTTGCAAACCGTCACTGGTTGAAAAATTTCGGAATTTTTTTCGATTAACATCTAACCTGCTTACACCATTATAAGTACTCATCCATAGATTACCTTTTTTATCTTCCAGAATTCTCAAAATAGTATTAGAAGACAATCCATCGCTAATGGTATATCGTTTATAACTATTATTCTTTCTATCAAATAATAACAATCCTCCTTCTTGAGTAGCTACCCAAAGTTGTTTATTTCTATCTTCAAGAATACATCTAACAGGATAACCGATATTAATATTTCCAAACTTTTTTTGGTCTTTATCAATCCAAACAATAGACGTGTAATTTCCTCCCCAAAGTTTACCGTTACTAGTTTCCGTCAAACATTGTAAATTGGTAATTCTTTTATCAAAAATTTGAAATGAATTCTTTACTCGGTTAAATAGATACAAACAACCTTCATTTGTAGCACTTGCCCAAAGATTCTTTTTAGAATCTTCAAAAACTAACCAAATATTCTTTTCTATTTGTTTGGTATATGGATTATAACAAGAATAACGACTAATCGTATTGGTCTTAGGATTAATTCGATTTACACCACCTGCCCAAGTTGACAACCACACCTCATTATTACTATCACAGATTACATTAGTAATAAAATTACTTGTGATACTATTTAAAGAATTAGAATTGGCATTATAAATAGTATAAGTGTCATTTTTTCTATTCCAATAACGTAATCCAGCACCGTCTGTTCCTATCCATAAATTTTGGTTATTGTCTTCACAGCTGGACAAAATAAAGTTTTGAGCAAGATTACTATCTCCAGAAAAATATTTTATGGTTTTAAATTTTTTAGGAGTAACACTTAACATACTAAGCCCTGCGCGAAGTGTCCCAAACCACATATTCCCTAAATTATCCTCATAAATACTCCAAACAGCATTACTTTTTACAATTTGTTGTGATTTTTTTTCCTTTCGATAAGGTATTGGCTGTTTTATTTGCCTATCTAAAGTATAAACACCACAACCGTCGGTTGCTATCCAAAGATTATTTTTTTTGTCACGGTGAATATTTGTAACAATACATTTATTTGAAAAATAATTCGTAGAAATTTTTAAAGTTGATACATCAAAAAGAAATAAGCCTTCATCAGTACCTATCCAAAGATTACCATCTTTATCACTTTCAATACATTTTAACTCTATTAACAATGGAGCAACTAAGCTCATTTTTTTAGACTTAAAATGATATTTACAAATTCCTAAATTTCTAACATATACCCAAGCTGCAATTCCTTTTATATCTTTTTGAATTGCTAAAGCATCGTAATTAATTATTTTTTTTGAGTGCGAAATTGAAACTTTATTTCCAACAAAAGAACCCTTTTCAAAAGTAATTAAACCTGAATTTTGTGTAGCCAATAAAACCAATTCATTTGAAACCGTCTTTATTTGATGCACTACATCTTTCAAAACCACTTCTTTACTATTTTCGGTCTCTTTAAACCTAACTGTAGAGAACAAAGCTTTTGTTTTATCGTAAATACTAGCGCCTTTATTTCCTCCTATCCAAATATGTTTATTATCATCTCCTTCTAAACTATAAATCGTATTATTCGATAACGAATTTTGATTATTAATTTCATTCCTAAAAACCTTAAATGTATATCCATCATATCTATTCAAACCATCATAAGTTCCAAACCACATATACCCCTCTTTATCCTGATAAATTGTCGTTATTGAATTATTTGACAATCCCTCTGAAATATCAAGAAACCGTACCGAATAATCTTGCGAAAAACATTCGAAATAAGAAAAAAATATGCTAGCTATTAAAACTAAAAATTTCAAAATATTAAATTTAAAGTATCTATTAAAATGCCAAAATTAAGATTTACTATTTAGAAAAACAGCATGAATTTTAAAAATTCACTTTTCAATAATATACAAATTCTACAAGAAAAAAAAATGTGAAGTCAAACGAATTCAACTCCACATTTTTACATTTAAAACTATTCTTTTCTCTTACCAGAACTTCACGTATAAAGCTGCGATAATTAATAAAGTAATGATGATTAATACTGTTGTTTGTGGTTTTACTTTAAACATTTCAGTATCCAATTCAAATGCTTTAGGGTTCACTTTTGGCCCTGCAAAACTCACTCCCACCATCAAAATCATAGTAAACAAGAATGATAATCCCATACAAATGTGGAATGGAATTTCATACAATCCTTTCCCGTTTGGATAAGCCGTATACAAGAAAGTTTCATTTCCAAACAATGCTGGAGCATACTCATTGAATAAAACAGACAAGAAGAAACCAGCTAATACTCCTACAATAGCAGCTGTTCCTGTAGTTCTCTTCCAGAACATCCCTAAGAAGAACATGGCAAATACTCCAGGACTAATGAATCCTGTATATTTTTGGATATAAGTAAATCCTCCTACTCCTCCAATTCCTAAAACATCATTCCATGTAAACATTACAGCCAAAACCATTGCTGCAAATACAGCTAATCTACCAATATTTACTTGTTGTCTCTCTCCTGCATTCTTTTGAATATATTTTTTATGAACATCTAATGTATAGATAGTAGAGATACTGTTTACCTTACCTGCTAACGAAGCCACAATAGCTGCTGTTAATGCTGCCACTGATAATCCTTTTAATCCTGTAGGTAAGAATGTCAACATTGCTGAGTAAGCACCGTCTTTTCCCCCTACTAATTGTGGTAAATGACCTCCTTGATATAAAACATAAGCAGCAATACCTGGTAACATTACAATTACAGGCATTAATAATTTTAATATCAACACAGTAGACGCATCTGGCTTTGAAGAATTATTAGTTAGATCAAGAGGAACTATAACTCAATTAATTAATAATGCAGTTAATGAAAGAGGGAGTGCAAATATAATCTAATGGCCGGTGCATTTCCAATATCTTCTGCTCAATTAGAATCTTTAGGAATTAAATCAATTCAAAATACTATTATCTCTAAAACTGTATCTGGTAAGAAACTTGCTAGACAAATAGATGGCCAAAGATGGGGATTTACAGCTAGAATAATTACGGCAAAAAGAAGTGATGTTTATGGCGAACTTATGGCATTTATTGTTAAGCAAAGATCAGGCAAAGAAAATTTTACAATTATCCCACCAGAAGTCGAAGATGCTAGAGGTACAGCTAGTGGAACACCTAATGGTACTGCATCTGCTGGTGCTACATCAATTACTTTAGGTGGTACAGGAACAGGCACATTAAAAGCTGGAGATTTTATAAAATTCGCAAACCACGATAAAGTTTATATGGTCGTTGCAGATCAATCAGATATTTCAACGGGTTCATTAACAATTGAACCACCTTTAACTACAGCAATTACTTCAGAAGATATAACTTATGATAATGTACCATTTACAGTACATCTAACTAACGATATTCAAGAATTTGGAGTTGTTGGTGCAGATAAAGATGGTAATGCTTTATATCAATTTGAATTTGATGTAGAAGAATCTCTTTAATGAAAAAATATAAAATAACGCATAGAATAAGTGCCGATTTTATTGCTGAAGCTATTGTTAATGAAGATGAAATAGATACTTCAATTAATGATCTAAAGGAATATAAGAAACCAACTGAGAATAATATGGCATAAAAAGCAGGAGTTTTAAAAATTAAATTTGCATCAAATTTTTTTTTAGCTAAAAAAACACCTACTGTGAAGTGAAGTAGCATAATGATTGCAGCAACAGCAGATGCAACACCAAATCCCTTTGCACCATAAGCAAATAAACAAATTGGAAGCCCCATATTTCCTGTATTTGGCAAAATAAATGGTGGTAATTCAGTAACTAAATCTTTTTTTAGGATTAGAAGAAATATTAGACCTACTAATGAAAAACCTAAAATAGCTATAAAAGCATAAACAAAATAAGATGAAAATAACTTAAATGTTACACCTGTTGAAGTTATTGAGAAAAATATTAACCCTGGTGTCCCAATATTTGCAGCAAAATTTGTTATAAAATCTGTATCAATTTTTGGATTTTTTTTTCCTAAATAATAACCAATACCTACAACAAAAAATACTGGAAATACAACTTCAAATAATTTTAATAAAACTTCCATTAATTAAAAAATTCTAATTAATGTAGGAAATTCTAAAATAGTTTTATCATTGTTAATAATCTTTAAGCATTGTTGTATGTTTTGTTCTGTAGTTTTATGAGTGGTCATAACAATTGTTGCTCTATTGGTTTTATGATTTGGTGTCTGAATTAGTCTTTTAATAGAAATTTTATATTTTGCTAGTTTATCAGTAATTTTAGACATTACACCAGGAACATCTTTAACCTCAAATCTCAAATATAATGAAT
>JALRGZ010000086.1 GCA_023253295.1 Flavobacterium sp. | reverse complement strand
CCCATTTCATAAGAAACCAATTTGCCTAAGGCATCTTTATTTTGGCGTAATTTTTCACCAAACTGTCGCACAATTTCTCCACGTTTTGGAGCAGGAATTAACCGGAAGATTTTAAAGGCTTCAGTAGCAGCCTGCATCACTTTTTCATAATCGGAAGCCGAAGTGGTTTGTACTTTTGCTATCAAAGCACCATCAACCGGCGAATAACTTTCAATTATTTCACCCGAAGCAAAGTTCTTAATTCCTGTAGCACTTCCACCATTTATTTCCTGAATTCCTAATTGGTCTAAAGCAGCCTTGATTCCAAATTGTAATGCGATTGTTGTCATGATTATGAATTTGTGTTTTTAGCCCCGGTAGGAGCGGCATCCTTTTCCTGATTTCTTTAAGCAGGAAAAGATATAGCGGATAACGGGAATAGCTCCTGAAAAAAATTATTTTTTAGCTGTAAATTTTGGATCTGTTGCCATAACAGTTCCACATTTTTCGCAACATCTTAATGTTTCGGAATTGTAAAAATGTTCAAAATGGGGCAAGAAGTCCTTCTCTATATTATTGAGTTCAAAATAAACCTCGTGTAACTTGTGATTGCAATTGTCACAATACCAAAGCAAACCATCAACAAAACCCTGATTGGCTCTTTTACGCTCAATAACCAGACCTATGGAACCTTCAGAACGAGCAGGTGAATGCGGAACTTTAGCAGGATGCAGATACATATCACCAGCATGTAGTTGCATTACTTTGCGCTCACCCTCTTCCTGAATGTGAACCTCTATTGAACCTTCCAATTGATAAAACAGCTCTTCGGTTTCGTTGTAATGAAAATCTTTTCGGGCATTAGGCCCAGCAACAATCATCACGATGTAATCGCCTGAATCGACGTATAAATTTTTGTTTCCAACAGGTGGTTTTAACAATTGACGGTTTTCGTCAATCCATTTGGTAAGGTTAAAAGGTTTAGAAATTGCCATTTTGAATTGTTTTTTATAAATGCTAAAGTACGAAAAAAAGAATTTTGGTTTCTATCTAACCGCAAAGTACGCAATGAGAAATCATTCTTTGTCTTTACAAACGCGAAGAACACAAAGTTTTGCGATCCTTGCGAAATAATTTGTGTTCTTCGCGGTTAGACCTTATGCTATCTATTTTGCCTGTTTTATCAAATAAATATAAACAGGAAAATGATCACTAAAACCCACTTCAGTAGCTGAATGCCGTTTAGGATAACCTTTATATCTTCCGGAATTTTGAATCAGATAGCTTTTATTAAAAATTCCTGCTTTCCAATATTGGTAAGTAGAAAAATCATTTTTAACCAAAGACTGACTAAGCATGATTTGATCAAAAATATCCCAAGCATCCCTAAAGGCAATAGTTCCCAAACCTTTTTTAGCCATTTCTTCGAATGGATTGTAAATGCCAAATTCAGGCACCTCGCTTTTTTGTGCTTTAGCCCCCAAGGCCTTTTTAATGCTATTATTAAAAGGACCATCATTCAAATCGCCCAAAGTAATCACCTTTGCATTGGGATTTATATTTTGCAAAGAATCTATAATCTTTCGATTTAATAGTCCGGCAGCTTCCCGATACGGACTTGATTTTTTCTCTCCACCCGATCGGGAAGGCCAGTGATTAACAACGATATGAATTTCTTCTCCATCCAAAAACCCTGTTACTAAAAGCTGATCTCGGGTAAAAATCCTATTTTGATAATTATTTTCCGAAAGATCATCATCCGTTTCTTCCGAATCTGAAGTCAATTCTTGATTCGCTTTTTTATAAATATATAATGGGATATTGGCATAAGAAGTGGGAAGAAAAAATTTCTTTTGATACAACAAAGCTACATCAATTCCGCGTTTGTCGGGCGAATCAAAATGGATTATTCCATAATCCTGAATTGCCAAATTAGACTGTTGAATTAAATCTTCGAGCACGCTTCGATTTTCAATTTCAGAACAGGCTATCAATGTTGGAGAATTAGAATTTTCAGGTTTACCTATTTCATTCAAAACCCGGGCTAAATTTTGTAATTTCTGATGGTATTTTTCAGCAGTCCAATGTTGTTTTCCATCAGGAGTCCATTCGTCATCATGGGTTTCCGGATCATTTATGGTATCAAACAGATTTTCGAAATTATAAAATGCCACCGTATGAATACGATAACTTTTTTGCTGAGAAAAAGCCATTTGAAATAAAAATAGAAAAACAACAACAATTAACCTCTGTTTTAGCATAAGCAAGCTGACTTAAAGCACTTTAGTAAATTTAATCTATTTCATACAATTTACAATATATTATTTTTTGAATTTAATTATCTTTGTTTTGATGCTTTGCAAAGGCATTTCGATATTTATTTACTTAGGAAAAACACTCATATGCCTACTTCTCGATTTTTATCTTTAAACCGAACATTAAGTGTTTTCCTGATGTTATTTTTTCAATCTTTCACCAGTCACTCTCAAGAAAACATGATTACACCAGCCGCTTTACAAAAAGGAGACACCGTTGCTATTGTTGCTACAGCAAGAAAATATACTGAAAACTTATTACAGCCTGCCATTGATTTATTACATAGTTGGGGATTGGAAGTAGTCATTGGTAAAAGCATTGGTTTAGACAATAATCAATTGGCCGGAACCGACGAAGAAAGAACAGCAGATTTTCAAACTCAATTGGACAACCCAAATATCAAAGCGATTTGGTGTGTAAAAGGTGGTTACGGGACAGTTAGAATTATCGATTTGCTGGATTTTACCCAATTTAAAAAAAATCCAAAATGGATTATTGGCTTTAGTGACATTACCGTATTACACAACCACCTGAATACTTTGGGCTACAAAACCATACACGGAATTATGCCTGTAAGTATTCCACGAGCTACTCCAGAAGCCAAAGAAACTTTAAGAGAAGCCTTATTCAACGAACCAATAAGCTATGAAATTCTATCTGATCCTATGAATCGTTATGGTAGTGCAAAAGGGGAATTGGTAGGCGGAAATTTATCAATCTTATACAGTTTATTCGGATCACCTTCAGCCATTGATTGTACAGACAAAATATTATTCATAGAAGATTTAGACGAATATTTATACCACATCGATCGTATGATGATGAACTTAAAACGCAACGGATGCCTAGAAAGCATCAAAGGAATTGTTGTAGGTTCGATGACCAAAATGAAAGACAATGAAATTCCCTGGGGAAAAAATGCAGTTCAAATTATTGAAGATGTAACTAAAACTTATAATATTCCCGTGATTTACAATTTCCCGGCGGGACATATTCAGGACAACAGAGCATTAATTTTAGGCAATCAGGTAACTATGGAAGTTACAGCCGAAAAAAGTATATTGAAATTTGAAGATTAATCAATTTTAATAATTGAGCGACTTATACTCTGATTACTAAAAACTGACCACTGAAGACTATAACAAATGGCTCAACACAACGAATTGGGAAAACTAGGAGAAGAACTAGCCGTTGATTTTTTAAAAAACAACGGCTATACTATTTTAGAAACCAATTGGACGTTTCAAAAAGCCGAGATAGACATCATTGCCCAAATAAATGACACACTGGCTATTATAGAAGTAAAAACCCGTTCTACTATTGAATTTGGTCTTCCACAAGAGGCTGTAACTGCTAAAAAAATAAAACTACTTACGAAAGCCATTGACAACTACGTAGTCGAAAAAGATCTCGATTTCAACGTCCGTTTTGATATAATCTCCATCCACAAGGAGGCTAAATCTTTTGTAATTGAACACCTTACAGACGCTTTTTACCACTTTTAATGTTAATTTTTGTTGTTATTTTTGTAACAAATTGTTTTTTTAATTATATTTGCACATATTTTTAACGATTTATCTAAGTAAATCGACATAAAAACTAAGTATAAACACCTATTTTAATCATGAAAACTGTTTCATCAATTGTCGAGAATTACATCAAAACAAAACCATTTTTATTAAATGCTTTGTCACTTGGAATTATCAATTTAACCTCTTTATCCCGAAATATTATGTCGGAATTAGAGAGTGAATTTGGAAAAGAAGTCAAACAAGGCGCTGTTGTGATGTCCTTGAAAAGATTAACAGAAGAATTAGATTTTAGATTAAACCATAAAATCAATAAAGTAATTAAAAACATAGGTGAAATTACAGTTCGATCTGCTCTAACCGATTATACTTTTGCAGTTTCAGAAACTGTTTTAAACAAACAAGCCGAATTAATTTCGGACATCAATGGTTTTCCAGATGTTTTTTACACTTCTTCAAGAGGGGTAAACGAAATTAACATTGTGGTAAGCAATACCGTTAACAAATTAGTTGACAAACATTTTGCTAACGAGAAACTAATTCAAAAATTAGACAATCTTGCTTCTATCACAGTTAAGTTACCAAAAGAAAATATTGTGGTTCCCGGAATTTATTATTTCATTTTCCAACGTTTAGCCTGGGAAGGAATTATCATCAATGAAGTGATATCGACATCTAATGAATTTACTATTTTAGTAGGCGAAGATCAGGTTGACGTGGCTTTCAAAGTGATTAAAGATTTGAAAAACTAAACCAATAAATACAAAACAACTAAGAAAGCAGGCTTAATAGAAGCCTGCTTTTTTTTATATTTTAATACGAATAACTAATTCCTGCTATTAAAAAATTCTTTCCGAAAAAATCGGTGTTTTTTGTCGCTCCATTATGAACATAATTCAACGAAAAAGGCATTGCAACATTTCCACCCAAATCAAATTCCTTTATTGCTTTTAAAGACATATTAATCAAAGATGGTTTATCATAATCGGCAAAATTATAATAGGCTGCTTTATTATTCAAAACAACTCCTACAGAAGGCAACAATTCCAAATTTTGAATGAATTTACATTTTGTTTTATCTAACAAATTAAAAGTATAACCTAATTCTACGTAAGTAGTGTAATTGCGTTTAGGTTTATCATTGCTATCAAAACGATAATCATTTCCTCCAACAAAAGTACTTATCGTTGCATTAAAAGGATAACGATAAGCTTCCGAAAAATCAAAATACAAAATAGCATCTATTGTTTGAGAACTTGTAGTTCCATAATCAAAAAGTTTATTACTAACACCTTCTACTTTTGATACCGAAGGCCAATAATAATCCCAAAATTGAAATTGTAAAAAATCCGTAATTTGGTAACCTAAGTATAAATCGATTTCGTGATAACCTTTATAATAATTTTCATTATCAGGATAATAATACTCTTTCTTAAAATTGGTTGTAGCCCAAGTACCGATAGTTATTTTTGGAGTTAACGCATATTCTATTGTAGGTTGCACAGCAAAATAATCGCCTCCCCAACATTGTCCACGCCAAAGATAACGACTCACTAAATCAACATTAAAACTTAGTTTTTTATCCTCTAAAACAGATTCTTCACCTTCTTTATTCTCTTGTGAGAATCCGTTAATAGAAAACAGCATAAAAATAAAAAAAACGTTTCTTCTCACTATCCCCATTTGAAATACATTAATATTTATCGATTAATTCAAACAAATGTTCTCTGTTTAAGGGTTTGGTAATAAAATCATCAAATCCTGCTTTCTCAATTTTAGCTTTGTCTTCCGAAGAAGAGTAAGCGGTTTGTGCAATAATTACTAATTCCGGACGGATTGATCTAATCCTTTCAATGGCTTCAAATCCATTCATTACAGGCATCTTGATATCCATTAAAACCAAATCAATTTCTGAATTATTGATACAAATATCCACAGCCTCTTGTCCGTTTCTAGCCCTGATAATTTTAAAACTCTTGTCCTTCATCATTTTTTGGAACAATAAAAAATTGATGTTATCATCTTCGGCAATCAGAATGACTTTATTTTCTGATTTCGCAATCTCTTTTTCTCTAACAGGCTTCACCACAATATGTTCGGCCATAGCATATTTTAAAGGAATTGAAAAATAAAAAACAGAACCCTTACCTATTTTTGACTCCATACTAATGGCTCCACCCAAAATTTCAATATAAGCTTTGGATATCGAAAGTCCCAAACCTAATCCACCAACCATAATAGATCTGTCATTCTCCACACGTTTGAAACGGTCAAAAACATGTTTATGTTGATTTTCCTCAATACCGGAACCCGTATCTTTAATAGTAAAATAAATCTGTTTTGCCACTTCATCAATTTCGTAACTAAACTCTACCAAACCTTCATCAGTATATTTAATAGCATTGGTCAACAAATTAATAATAACCTGTTTTAATTTAATTTCATCTGTAACAATATTATAAGCTGCCGGAACAAGGCTTTTATACAATTTAAACTTCAGAGGTTTCTTTTTAGGAATGGTAACTTTTACTGTTTCATAAAGTTCCTCAATACAAGACTCTAAATTAAACTCGTTAAAGTTAGGCGAAATTTGGTTCGCATCAATTTTAGACATTTCTATTAAATCATCAATAATAGAAACCAGATTTTGACCGTTTTTTTGAATTACATTCAAATACTCAAAACGTTCTTTTTCATCAAGTTCCGTATTCAAAATAAGCTCAGTAAATCCATTGATAGCATTCATTGGGGTTCTGATCTCGTGCGACAAATTGGCTAAAAAAGAAGCTTTTAACAAATCGCCTTCCTCTGCTTTGAGTTTGGCCTTAATCAAAGCAATTTTCTGATTATTATTTTCTTCAAATAATTTACCAATATAACTAAACTCACCACTCGTTTTTTTCAGCTCGGCTATTGCACCCAAGCTCCCTCTTTTCAATGCTCTACGGACTAAATACAAAGGACGATAAACTAATTTTTGGGTATAATAAATACTTACCACCAAATAGATTAAGAAAACAGCAATTATAATATACAGGATACGAATTGTATTCTCAAAATAAACATCAAAATTCCTTTCAAAAAGTAATTTACCAATTAATTCCCCTTTAGAATTTTTTAAAGAAAAAATGGTACTCACTTTATGCCTTTGCTCAACTATAGTATCTTCCACATTAAGCAATTGGATTTTTGAAGAAGTTATTTTCTGCAGATTTTTAATAAACTTATTGTTGATTAAACGCACAGCAAAGAAATAACCGGAACTCTTGGTCTTGTTTTTATAAGGATCGTCTGAAGGGTGAACAGTAGCTCCGGTTACTTCAACAACTCCTTCCGGAATTTGCAAATAAAATTTAGCCACTCCTTTTTTATCCAAAACTCCCATAGCTTGTTTTGGAATAAAATCTTTGGTTCTTATTACAGAAGTAGGAGTTCGGGTAATAAATTGTTTATTTTGATCATAAACGCCTAAATAATCCGCCCCATAAATTCCTAATTCATTGCTAATCGTTTCATCATACCAAGCCTGATTTCTGGTTGCAATGAAAGCTACAAATTCATCCCAATTAGTATCATTTTTTAATGCAGTTAAAATCGGTTTCGACTCTAACAACAATAATTGATTGATTTTGCTTTCAAATAACTCGACCGAATTTTGATAGGCATCCTTTTCTGTCTTATCGATATAATACAGCAAAACAGCATATAGCATCAAAAAAACAACACTAGAAGAAAATATTAAAAAAAGTATTTTTGGGGACGTTTTTTTTATTGTCATAAAACTTAAGCAACAATAATTTTTAGTATTAGAAACTAAATTTATAAAAAAAACTCGCGAATCCCCGTTAATTTTAAATTATTCGTTCAACTACATAAAAAATGAACAAACTCTGAAAAAACTACAAAACTTTTAATACAAAAATCCAGTACTAAAGCTTGTAAAACTTTTTTTACTATTCCTTTCCTCCCAACATTTCCATCAGCTCCAAAGCTCGTTTTGTAGATTTTAATTGTAAAACTTGGATAAAAGTTTAATAAAACAGAAAGTTTTAAAAGAAAAAACATACATTTATGAGAACAAATAATTCAAAATGAAAAGAACTTTTTTATTGTTTTTATTAATATTTCAAATAGCTTTTTCACAAGAAGTAATTATAAAAGGAAAAGCCCATAACTCTGGAACTTTTCCAAATCGCACAGTTACTATTATTATAAATGACACCATCAATAAATTTCGAAAATATAATGATCTGCTTTATGAAAAAGCGACGAGAGAAACCCCTGATGAAAAAAAAGATATATTTTATCACTTAAATAACTTAAAAATAAGAAACGCTGAATTTGATAAGCTTTATAATAACAAAAATTACGTTATTAAAACGGATAGCTTAGGAAACTTTGAAATAAAAGCTAAAATAACGGACTCTCTTTGTTTTGAATCCTACTGGCACACGACCAAAAAATTCTTAATAGCAGATTTAATAAAAAAGAAAAAAATAAATATTAGTTTAGAATTAGAACCTTGTGAAGTTTGGCCAAAACATCCCGAAAAACCAACAAAACTCTACGTGTTCATTGGTAAAAAAATCAAAACTTGGAATTCTCCCTCAGGTTATTGCAATGTAGGCGCATTAACTTCCAGAATTCTATCTAAATACTTAGTTGTAAAAAACATCTATGGCGATTTTAAAAAAGACACTATTCATTTCACAACTTACCCACCACATTCAGCTCCAATACAACAAAATTATGTTCCTTTTAAAACGTTTTTTGCTGATTTTGAATATTGTTTACTATATGTTTTAGAATATAAAGGAGAATTATTACAAATGAGATTTGTTTTTGATGATATTTATCCAACAAAAGAAGGCAAATGGGCGTCTCCATTAAAACCTAAAGGACTATATCATACAATCTCCCCTGACCTAGATAAATTAAAGAAAATTAATTTTGTCACTCCTATTGAGTTCACTTATGATGAAAGATTTGAAAATCAAATTAAACAAAATTTTCCAGAAAACTACAATAGTGTAAGCGATGGAAAAATCACAGTAAATTATGGCTATTATGTTGAGGATTTATTTGAAATCCGAAAAACAGGAGCATTGAAAGAATTTAATTATCTGATCAAATAATTCTTAACCTTGCCCCAACATCTCCATCAACTCCAAAGCTCTCTTTGTTGATTTTACATTATCGAATGTCAGTAATAAACGCAAACCATTTGGGGTTTGTTTTTCTTTCATTTTACAAAGTGTAGGATGCTTTTGAACAAAGACTAAAACTTTATGAAATCGATTGGACTGATAAAAATCCGATTGTTGATCCGAAACAAAATAACCAATCATTTTCCCTTGTTTCATCACCAATTTTTCAATTCCTACCTGAGTAGCTACCCATTTAATGCGGATACTGTTCATTAAAGCATTCGCTCTTGGAGGTAATGGCCCAAAACGGTCAATCAGTTTAGTTTGGAAAACCTGCAATTCCTCTTCATTTTTAATGGCGCTCAATTCGTTATACAAATTCATACGCTCCGAAATATTATTGATGTATTCATCCGAAAACAGCAACTCAAAATCGGTATCAATTTGCAGGTCTTTTACGTATTCTTTGGTTTCAATATCATTTTCAACCGGATACAAATCCTTGAATTCGTTTTCTTTCAGTTCTTCAATCGCCTCGTTCATGATTTTTTGGTAGGTATCAAAACCAATTTCATTAATAAAACCGGATTGTTCTCCTCCTAACAAATCTCCAGCACCACGAATTTCTAAATCCTTCATGGCAATATTGAATCCGCTACCCAATTCAGAAAATTGCTCCAAAGCTTGAATACGTTTTCGGGCTTCCTCAGTCATCGACGAATAAGGCGGACAAATAAAATAACAAAAGGCTTTCTTATTGCTTCGTCCCACACGTCCACGCATTTGATGTAAATCCGAGAGACCAAAATTATTGGCATTATTGATAAAAATGGTATTGGCATTAGGCACATCCAATCCACTTTCGATAATGGTTGTTGCGACCAAAACATCAAATTCACCATTCATAAAGGCAAGCATCAACTCTTCGAGTTTTTTACCGTCCATTTGTCCGTGACCAATTCCTACTTTGGCATTAGGCACCAAACGCTGAATCATTCCGGCTACTTCTTTGATGTTTTCGATTCGGTTATTGATAAAATACACCTGACCGTTACGCTGAATTTCATACGAAATTGCATCACGAATTACTTCTTCGTTAAAACCAACCACATTGGTTTCAATAGGATATCTGTTAGGTGGAGGGGTTGTAATTACCGATAAATCACGAGCCGCCATTAACGAAAACTGCAGAGTTCTCGGAATTGGAGTGGCCGTTAAAGTCAGCGTATCGACATTAGCTGCAATGGTTTTCAACTTATCTTTTACGTTGACTCCAAATTTCTGCTCTTCGTCCACAATCAACAAACCTAAATCTTTAAAAACGACATTTTTGTTCACCAATTGATGCGTTCCAATAACTATATCTAATTTGCCTTCGGCTAATTCTTTTAAGGTTTCAGCCTTTTGCTTAGCTGTTCTAAAACGATTCAAATAGCCAATTTTTACCGGCATATCTTTCAATCGCTCTGAAAAAGTACGATAATGTTGGTAAGCCAAAATAGTTGTTGGTACCAAAACAGCTACCTGTTTACTATTATCAACTGCTTTGAAAGCGGCACGAATAGCGACTTCGGTTTTTCCAAAACCTACGTCTCCACAAACCAAACGATCCATTGGACGGTCGCTTTCCATATCGGCTTTTACTTCAGCAGTCGATTTAATTTGGTCCGGTGTATCTTCATAAATAAACGAACTTTCTAATTCGTTTTGCAAATAACTATCCGGCGCGTATTGAAAACCTTTTTCCAAACGTCTTTTGGCATACAACTGAATCAAGTTGAACGCAATATGTTTGACTCTGGCCTTAGTTTTTTGTTTTAAAGCTTTCCAGGCATTCGAGCCTAATTTGTATATTTTTGGAGGCGTTCCGTCTTTGCCGTTGTATTTAGAAATTTTGTGTAGCGAATGAATACTAACATACACAATGTCATTATCAGCATACACCAGTTTAATCGCTTCCTGCGTTTTGCCTTCGACCTGAATTTTTTGCAATCCGCCAAATTTCCCAATTCCGTGGTCAATATGCGTTACATAATCGCCCACTGAAAGTGTAGTCAACTCTTTTAAGGTGATATTCTGCTTTTTCGAATAACCGTTTTTGATACTGAATTTATGGTAACGTTCAAAAATCTGATGATCGGTATAGCAGGAAATTTGATTTTCTTCGTCAATAAAACCCTGATACATGGGCAACACAATCGTGTTGTATTGCTTGCGGATATTCTCTGAATTAGCTTCGTCTAAACTCTCAAAAATATCATGAAAACGCTTTGCCTGAGCTTCATTCGAACAAAACAAATAATTTTTGTGCCCATTAAAATGATTCTCACTCAAATTGTTCAATAACAAATCAAATTGTTTGTTGAACGAAGGCTGCGGCTGAATGTGAAATTCGAACTTTCTTGTAGTTCTGAAAATCGCTTTGGAACTTAATTCGACAACTGAAAAATCCAACGCTCGTTTTACAAAAGCCTTTTGGTCTAAAAATAATTGCTCCGGAGTGGCATGTTTGATGTCTTTAGATAATTTTTCAAAAGCATCTTCGGCTCGGGCAAATTGCTTGTCCAATTGTGCTAAAACATCTTCCGTATTTTGAATGAAAAGAACCGTTTTCTCCGAAATATAATCTAAAAAAGACTCTCTGTTTTCCTGAAAAACTTTGTTCTCGACATTAGGAATTATGGTGATTTTCTTTTGCTGTTCAATCGATAATTGAGTAGCTACATCAAAGGTTCGGATACTATCGACCTCGTTACCAAAAAACTCAATTCGGTACGGATTATCATTCGAAAAAGAAAATACATCGACAATTCCTCCACGAACGGAAAACTCACCTGGTTCAGTAATAAAATCCACTCTTTTAAATTCGTATTCAAATAAAACTTCATTGATAAAATCAATTGAAATTTTATCACCCACATGCACTTTCAAAGTGTTTTTGTCCAAATCACGACGGGTTACCACTTTTTCAAAAAGGGCTTCCGGATAACTGACAATTACTGCGGGTTTTTTGCGCGAATTGATTCGGTTTAAAACCTCAGCACGAAGCAACACATTGGCATTATCCACTTCCTCTATTTGGTACGGACGACGAAAAGAACCCGGATAAAACAAAACGTCTTCCTCGCCCACCATTTGTTCCAAATCATTCAGATAATAAGCCGCTTCTTCTTTATTGTTTAAAATCACCAAAAAAGGCAATTCGGATTTCTTAAAAACCGACCGAATGAGAAAAGAAGTCGCAGAACCTAAGAGTCCACTAAGGTGTAATTTGGCTGCATTGTTTTCCTGTAATGAAGCAACAATTTGTTGCGTTTTAGGCGAAGTTTCGTAGATGGTATATAGGGCAGATTTACTCAACTCTGGCGTCGTTTGGGTTAATGATGGATCTTGTATTAGCCGGAAGAACTGATGGGTTAGGCATCATTGGATTGTTAGGAATTGCTCTTGCCGAATCCAACAACATTCTTCTCATTTCGTCTTCCCCTTCTTCAACCGGAATTTTACTTTTCTCGGTTAAAATATCCATTTGGCGTTGCAAAGTGGCCAATTCTTTATTAACCTCACTTACTAATTCCACCACTTTCTTATCCGGAATATTATCCAAATGAATGTACATATCCATCAAGCGGACTTTGGTAATCAAAACCGAAATACGGCTTTTGATTTGTGGTTTATTAAACAACTCCGGAATATTA
>JALRGZ010000078.1 GCA_023253295.1 Flavobacterium sp. | reverse complement strand
CCGTGACAAGCTGATAAATTGCACACAAATTCCTTTTCTAAAATATCTTCTGAAACTATTGTTTTTCCTAACTGAAACATAACTTTTAATCACTATAGTAATAAGTTGCAAAGGTAATCATTCTACAACTAACAAAAGAAGGATAATTCTACAGTTCAAAACAAAGTTCAAAAACATATTAGACTATCTCAAAAAATAACTTTACATTTAATTGAAATTAGATATTTATTAAATCAAACCAACAATACAAAACCTAAATCTCCTCAAAAAAATGCACCTATTTGATCTCAAAGAAATAATCACCGTAGGAATGGTACTTTTTGCAGTCATAGACATTGTAGGATCCATTCCTATTATAGTTGATCTCAGAAAAAAACACGGACATATTGAATCAGAAAAAGCCGCAATAGTAGCCGGACTAATTATGCTTGTCTTTCTTTTTACAGGAGAAGATTTCCTAAGCATCATCGGGATAGACGTCCATTCATTTGCAGTTGCAGGATCCTTTGTACTCTTTTTTATTGCCTTGGAAATGATCCTAGGCATACGTATCTATAAAGACGAAGAAGCAAACTCCGCTTCAATTGTCCCTCTTGCATTTCCTCTGATTGCAGGGGCAGGAACCATGACCACATTACTCTCCTTACGTTCTCAGTATCACACCATAAACATCGTGATTGCCATACTACTAAACATTTTTTTAGTCTACATAGTCTTAAAATCTTCTTCTAAAATCGAGAAACTATTAGGAAAAAACGGACTTGGAGTAGTCCGAAAAACTTTTGGAGTAGTTCTTTTAGCTATTGCTGTTAAATTATTCGCCGCTAATGTTAAAGGACTATTCATGTAAAATATTTTTTTATAATTTTACCCCAGAATTTAGCATGTAGAAACAATCTGAATTTGCTAAAAAAGAACAACTTAATTCAAATAACAGATTTTTTTAAAACTACAAGCCAAAACAATCATCATGAAAATCTTTACTAACATCTTAGTGTTTCTAGCCGCAGCACTTGTTATTTTCAACATCACTCAATTAGATTTCAGCAATCTTTTTAAAGAAGATAACGCAGTGGCTTTTATTGGAATTGCCGCTTCTTGTTGCGCTATCCTAATTCTAATTATTTTTAGAATGTCTAAAAAAATAGAAGACAAAATGAACGACAAACTATAATTAAGATGTTTGACGTTTTAATCATTGGAGGAGGGGTTTCAGGAATGTCATGCGCTTTAGTGCTTGGCTCCGCCAAAAACAAAAAATTTGTAACCGATAAAAAAATCGGTATTTTTTCACACCAAAAATCTTCCTCACTTCAAGATGCCTTGTTTAACAATGCCTACGGAATTCCCACAGGTAAACTTGGATCAGAATTATTAACGGAAAGCATTGAACATCTTAATCAAAGCTATCCACATATTACTCAAATTCATAACGAAAAAGTACTTCGTATTGAAGGAGAAGCACCTAACTTTACTGTTGTTACCAATAAAAACAGTTATCAAACCAAAGCTATTGTAGTAGGTATTGGTTCGGCAAACACTTTTGCTATTAAAGGATTAATGCAATATGTTATTCCACATCAAAAAGCACTTCCTGAAAAAGAAAGAATTCAATTGAAAAACAACGACCATTTAGTTGCAGATGGCATTTATGTAATTGGAACATTAGCAGGATGGAGAAGCCAATTAGCTATTGCTGCCGGAAGTGGCGCTGCTGTTGCCACCGATATTCTGACACTTTGGAATAACGGTATTCAAACACATTCGCACGATAGTATTCGGTAAGACCTACTTTTTTTATTATTTTTTCTTAGCGAACAAAATCTTTTTTAGCATTATATCATCCTTTAAAAGAATATCATAATACGCTTTTTCACCATACAATTGCTTAGCAAATTCGGCATTAAGATGTCGTTTTACAAGCTCTTTGGCTTTTACTAACTGAATACCTGGAACATGTTTAGACAAAAAGTGATCAAAAATATTATAATACTCATCAGTAGTATTCATCTTCTTTAAAAATTGTTCTAACGAAAGCCCTTTGAAAGTATTTCTTTTTTTATCTAATTGTTCAAAAACAAAATTACCAACTATTCCTGTCTCTAATAAATACAGGGTGGCCTCATCAGCATTTTCAAATTCAAGAGGCACAAAAACATCAGGAACAATTCCGCCGCCACCATACACAACTCTGCCTTTTGGCGTTTTAAATTTCAAACTATCAACTACTTTTATACTATCTTTTTGATACAACTCACCGTTTTTAAAACGCAACTCTGATTCTTTAAAGTACTGTTCAGTTCCTTTAAAATAAGGCTTTTGAATAGATCTTCCTGTAGGCGTATAATAACGGGCTACTGTTAAACGAACCGCGGAACCATCATCAAAATCCATCTCCCTTTGCACCAATCCTTTACCAAATGAACGTCGCCCAACAATTGTTCCTCTATCATTATCCTGAATAGCGCCAGCCAGAATTTCACTTGCCGAAGCTGTATTTTCATTGATTAAAACAAATAAATCTCCACTTTCAAAATCGCCTTTTTCAGTAGCATAGCTTTTATCAATTTTGCCTTTTTTATTCTTAGTAAAAACAATCAGTTTATTATCCGATAATAATTCATCCGCAATTTCAATTGCCTCTTCCATATAACCACCGCCATTATCCCGAAGATCGATAACTAAAGATTTGGCACCTCGTTTTTTCAAATGAGTCAAAGCCGATTTAAACTCTTCATAGGTAGTTTCTGCAAAACGGTTGATTTTTACATAAGCAGTAGTTGGATTTAGCATCAAACCAACATCGACACTTTTCAAAGGAATAACCCCTCTTTTAATTGTATAATTTATTCTTCTTTTTTCTGACTTTCTATAAACAGTCAAAACTACCTGCGAACCTTCTTTTCCTTTAAACTTAGCAAATAATGAATCTGTTGGTAGTTTTCGCCCAAACAACTTTGTACCATCAGCATACAAAATTCGATCTCCCGCTTTGATTCCTGCTTTTGCAGAAGGACCATTCTCCATTGGCTCAACAACAGCTACGGTATCTTTATAAAGATAAAAACGAATGCCAATCCCAACAAAATCACCTCTCATATTTTCGACAACCTCTAGTTGCTCGTTTGAAGGCACATACACGGAATGCGGATCTAATTGAGATAAAATATTATCTACTGTTTTATTGACAATAGAATCGGTATTCAACTCATCAACATATTCATTATTGATAAAGTCGATTAGTTTATTCAGTTTTGTTTTCGAATTATTAGCTTTCGAAAATTGATTTTGGTTGGAAAAATTCAAAAAACCACCTATAAGTATTCCTACAGACAGGATAATACTAATATAAACAGGAATGTATTTATAGTTTATTTTCACTTTATTCTTCTAATTCCTGAATGTGATCCACAATTACTCCAGCTTTCTTTAAAAACTGAATTCCTGAATCATCACGATAACCATTTTGATACACTACCCTTTTAATTCCTGATTGATGAATTAATTTACTACACTCTTTACAAGGTGAAAGTGTAATATACAAAGTTGCCCCTTCACAAGATTGAGTAGATCGGGCTACTTTAAGAATTGCATTAGCTTCGGCATGCAAAACATCCCATCTGGTCAATCCTTCCTCATCTTCACAACAATTATCAAATCCGGTAGGCGTTCCATTATAACCGTCAGAAATAATCATTCGATCCTTTACAATAATTGCTCCTACCTGTTTGCGTTTACAATACGATAACAACCCCCATTCTTTAGCTATTCGAAGATAAGCCTTATCGTATTTATTTAATTTTTTTTGTTCCATAATCTATCTTAACCAAATTTCATTTCCTAAAATTATTGGCAAAACTACTCCAATTATAAATGCTGACATCACTAAAGTCCAATCTCTTTTAGAAAATCTAAAAACAGTCTGAACAATATAAGCCAAAATCAAAGACACAAGAATCACTACTAACTGAGCCGCTTCAATCCCTAATGACGATTCTAATATCGCTAATAATTTTGAAACAGATGCGTCTTTATGAATATTTCTAAAATGATTTAAAAATCCTAATCCATGTATAATTCCAAAGAATAACGTAAGAAAGAAAACCAGATTAATACTTTCTTTTTTACCTGATTTTCCAGCTGTAAACAGATGAAATAATGCTACTATCAAAATTGTTATTGGAATCAGCAACTCGACCACCGCTACTTTTACAGCAATAATCCCATACAAAGTTAACAACAACGCAATGGTATGCCCCAGAGTAAACGAAGTAACCAACAATAAAATTCTTTTCCAATCTTTAAAAGAAAGAGGAATTGAAAGCGCTATTAAAAATAAAATATGATCGTAGGAATAAATATTTAAAATATGTTTTAATCCTAATTGAAAATAGATTAAAAATTGGGACATCATAGGTAATATTAATTGATAAGGGATGTAAACTTACGATTAATTTTGAAACTCCTCAATTCAATCTATTAATTCCTCTTCAATAATTTTGAAGCGGATTATTTTTCTCTTTAAATAAAATTAATAATTTAAAAATTGAATTATATTTGCTTTATATAAAAACACAATAATTATGTCATTTTCAGATTTATTTGATAGCGAATTTAAACAAAGAAATAAGGGACATTTTTCTGCGATTGTTCGTGTTGCTTTAGCTGATGGTATTGTTTCTAACGAGGAAAAAAGCTTCTTAGATAAATTAGCTACACAGTTAGAAATTTCAACTTCAGAATACGAAGAGATTTTAGAAAACCCAACAATCCACCCTATTAACCCTCCTTACTTATACTCCCAAAGACTAGAGCGTTTATACGATTTAGTTAGAATGGTTCATGTTGACCATCAATTAGGAGACAAACAAGAAGTGATTTTGAAAAAAATCGCTATTGGCTTAGGTTTTACTCCAAGTAACGTTAATTACATTGTTGCAAAAGCGTTATCATTAGTAGATAAAAAAGTAGATTTCGACACTTTTGCTTACGAAATGCAAAACATGCACAAATAATTTTACTTTTTATAAATATTAAAAAAGCTCTTGAGTTATTTATTATTCAAGAGCTTTTTTGTTTTAACTTTCGCCAAATATTATTTACTTGCTTTTTGCATAAATTCTTCCGCCTTAGCTACCATATTATAACTTCCACAGAAAAACGGAACACGTTCGTGTAGCTCTGTTGGCTTAATTTCCATAATCCTTCTAAATCCATCAGAGGCTTTTCCTCCAGCCTGTTCAGCAACAAAAGCCATTGGATTACATTCATAAAGCAAACGCAATTTACCTTTAGGTGCTTTAGAACTTGTTGGGTAAATATAAATCCCTCCTTTAATCATATTTCTATGAATATCCGAAACTAAACTTCCAATATATCTTGAAGTATATGGACGATCACCCTCTTCCGACTGACAGTACTTAATATAATCTTTCACTCCTTGAGGAAACTGAATGTAATTCCCTTCATTAATAGAATAAATATGCCCATCCTTAGCAAACTTCATATCAGGATGTGATAAATAAAAAGTACCAATTGCCGGGTTTAATGTAAATCCGTTCACACCATGACCTGTAGTATAAACTAACATAGTCGATGTACCATAAATTACATATCCGGCAGCTACCTGCATGGTTCCAGGTTGCAAAAAGTCTTCCAAAGTAACAGGAGTTCCAATAGGAGTAATTCTTCTATAAACCGAAAAAACGGTTCCTACCGAAACATTTACATCAATATTAGAAGAACCATCCAAAGGATCCATCAAAACCACATATTTGTTCTTATGGCTATTATCTTTCCCTTCTACAGTGATAAAATCATCGTTTTCTTCAGAAGCAATTCCGCAAACAATTTCACGATTTTTTAAAGTTTGAATAAAGATTTCATTTGCATAAACATCTAGCTTTTGCTGGTCTTCTCCCTGAATATTAGTCTCCCCGGCAGCTCCGGTAATATCAACTAAACCTGCTTTGTTAACTTTGTAACTAACCACTTTTGCGGCCAATCGGATTGAATTGATTATTCGAGACAATTCACCCGATGAATATTGAAACGCATTTTGATTTTCAATAATAAACTCTCCTAAAGTTTTAGTACTTTCTTTCATTACGAAATCGTTATAATTGTATTTAAGGTAACAAATATCGTTTTTTTTGTGATAATGATTCAATAAAACTTACTAAGTTTATCAGTATTGTATATTTGCTAAATTTTTGAAGTCTCAAAGAAATTATAAAAGCCATATTAACAATTTTCAAACCTTAATAATACGAATTTATGAATATTAGAATCGGTAAAAAAGAGGATATGGCAGCTGTCCTGAGATTGATTCAAGAATTAGCTGATTTTGAAAAAGAACCTGATGCTGTTCAAATAACTGTTGAAGATTTAATACGAGACGGTTTTGGCAATCAACCACTATTTCATGTTTTCGTTGCCGAAATGGATATGGATTCAAATGAAAAAGAAATCGTAGGTATTGCTTTTTATTACTATCGATATTCTACTTGGAAAGGAAAAATTATCCACTTGGAAGATTTAGTAGTAAAAAACAGCATGAGAGGCAAAGGAATTGGTTATGCATTGTATTCAGAAATAATCAGGCAAGCCCAAAAAGACCAAGTAAGAAGGATAGATTGGAACGTACTGGACTGGAATACTCCTGCTATTGATTTTTATGAAAAAACAGGAGCTAAAGTATTAAAAGAATGGCACGTTGCTCAAATGGACGAAGCAGGAATTGCTAATTTTATAGAAAATAGATTAAAACAAAATTAGAAAAACAAAATATGAGAGTATTTAAATTTGGTGGAGCTTCCGTAAAAGATGCAGCCGGAATAAGAAACGTATATGACGTTTTACAAAAAGCAGGCTATGAAGATGTATTATTAGTGGTTTCAGCAATGGGAAAAACTACTAATGCTCTAGAAGTAGTAATCAAAAATTATTTTGACAAATCAGCTGAGCTTAATGCTTCAGTACAAGAAATAAAAAAATACCACAATCAAATTCTTTTGGATTTATTCGAAGATGAAAATCACGAAGTTTTTGCTGCAGTACAAAATCATTTTACCGATTTAGAATATTTCTTAGCTCACAACAAATCACCAAACTACAACTTTGTTTATGACCAAATTGTAAGTATGGGAGAAATTATTTCGACTACAATTTTAAGTTACTACATGAACTTTAGAGGTATCGAAACACAATGGATTGATGTTCGTAATTATGTAAAAACGAACAACAACTACCGTGATGCGGAAGTAGACTGGGAATTAACTCAAAAAAATATTGCCAACAATATTAAAACTAAAATACTAAATATCACTCAAGGATTCCTTGGTTCAGACGAAAACAACTTTACTACTACTTTAGGTCGCGAAGGTTCTGATTATACTGCCGCTATTTTTGCTTATTGCTTAAATGCTGAAAGTGTAACTATCTGGAAAGATGTTCCGGGAGTTATGAATGCTGACCCAAGATATTTTGAAAATGCAAGTTTGTTAAACCAAATTTCATACAGAGAAGCTATTGAATTAGCATTCTACGGAGCGACTGTAATCCATCCAAAAACTTTACAACCATTACAAAAAAAGGAAATTCCTTTACACGTAAAATCATTTATCAATCCCTTATTAAAAGGAACGGTTGTAAGCAAAGGGGCTACGCTTGAACCATTTATGCCTTGTTTTATTGTTAAGAGAGAGCAATTATTAATATCTCTTTCTTCCATTGATTTCTCTTTCATCATGGAAGAAAACATCAGTGAAATTTTTGGATTATTCCACGAATTCAAAATTAAGGTGAACTTAATTCAAAACTCTGCAATTAGTTTTTCTGTTTGCGTTGAGGACAAATTTGGCAACTTCAAAGACTTGTTAGCTATTTTGTCTAAAAAATTCAAAGTGGGTTACAACGAAGATGTTACACTTTACACTATCAGACATTTTAACGATGCAGCCGCACAAACGGTTATGGAAGGAAAAACAGTATTACTAAAACAATTAGGTACTGAAACCATGCAAATTGTCACTAAAGAAAACTAAGCTTTTACACATAATTCATTTAAAGACACTGTTGTTTACCCATGAACTTCAGTGTCTTTTTTTATTTCAATCCAGTAATTAATCATTACTTTAGGAAATATTAACTTAATGGTTTAATAATTTGCAGGCAAGTCTATAAAATCTTCGTTTAATTATTTTTATCATAAAAACGATTAAAAAATGAATATAAACATTCCTAGTAAGACAATATTGGTAGCTCCATTAAACTGGGGATTAGGCCATGCAACACGTTGTATCCCCATCATTAAAGCCTTGCAAGACAATAATTACATCCCTATTATTGCTTCAGATGGCATTGCCTTAGACTTATTAAAAAAAGAATTTCCATATTTAAAATTTCTTGAGCTACCTTCTTACGAGATTGAATATGCCAAAAACGGAAAATATTTTAAATGGAAACTGCTTAAAAACATTCCAAAAATGATTGAGGCCATTATAGAAGAAAAGGAATTGGTAAAAAAATGGATTAAAAAATACGATATAGACGGAATAATTTCAGACAATAGACTTGGGGTTTACAATAAAAATATCCCCTCAGTATTTATTACACATCAACTGAATGTCCTAACTGGAAACACTACTTGGATAACAAGTTTACTACATCAAAACATCATAAAAAAATATACTGAATGCTGGATTCCTGACACCAACGGCAACACTAATTTAGCAGGAGAATTAAGCCATTTAAAACACCCCGATTTAAACATAAAATACATCGGACCACTAAGCAGAATGCACTGTAAAAAAGCAGAAAAAAAATACGATTTAATGATTATCCTTTCCGGTCCGGAACCGCAAAGAGGAATGCTTGAAGAAAAGCTAAAAATAGAAACTGTTCAATATAAAGGAAAAGTACTTTTTATAAAAGGAATCATAGAAAAAGAACAAACTAAAGAACAAATTAATCATGTTACTTTTTACAACTTCATGCACAGCCGCCAGCTTGAACAGGCTTTAAACGAAAGTGACCTTATTCTTTGTCGTTCAGGATATACATCGATTATGGATTTATCCAAACTAAACAAAAAAGCTTTTTTCATTCCTACTCCCGGGCAATACGAACAAGAATATCTGGCTGAGAAATTAAAAAAAGAAGGTCTTGTTCCTTTTACAAAACAAGACCTCTTTACAATTAAAAACCTAGATGAAATAGCTAATTACAAAGGACTTTCCGAAATAAAATCCAATTTAAACTGGTCAGAAATTTTTAAAGTGTTTTTTTAAACAAACACTAATTAACCACCTAAGTGATCAATTAGTGTGTTTAAAGTGCTGTCCTAATTAACCCCCGTTATAGGACAGCGGAAAAAACTAACCTAACTACTACATTAACTAGTTATTTTATAGCTACAATTACAAATTCACTTCTTCTATTAGCCTGATGCTCTTCTTCAGTACAATCTACACCATCGGCACATTTATTAACTAATTGCGACTCTCCATAACCTTTAGCCGTCAAGCGAGATTTATCAATTCCATTTTGAATCAACCACTCTCTTGTTGAGACTGCTCTTCTTTCGGACAGTTTTAAATTGTAAGCCGCTGTATTTCTACTATCTGTATGCGAACGAATATCAATTTTAATGTTTGGATTTTGCATCATAACATCTAAAATTTTTGACAATTCTAAAGCCGCATCTGGACGAATATCTGATTTATTCAAATCAAAATAAATCATTTTAATACCAAAAACTTTAGCAATATCATCCCCTACCGTCACTTTTTTCAATGTTTTTTCTATTGCTACCGGAACCTTCGTTTTACCTGTGTTGCCAGAAATAGTTGTTGAAATTTCATCGGTATTATAATTTTCTTTTTCTGTCTTGATATAATACTTTTCATTACAATCAATCTCATCAAAATCAAATTCTCCACTTGCATTTGTAACCGATGTTTTCAAAGCTTTATAATTACTATCAAATAAGCTGACTTTAGCACCCGAGATTAATGCGTGAGTTTCCGCATCCACAACAGTACCTCCTAAAAACTGCTCACAAGGATATTCAATTGACCTATTTTCTTTAACTTTATAAATATCATCTCCTCCCATTCCTCCATCTCTGTTAGAAGTAACATAACCTATTTTAGTTCTTGGATTGAACAACAAACCAAAATCATCTTTAGAACTATTTAAGGGCTCTCCAACATTTAGTACATCTTTAAAATTGCCATCTTTTCTGGCTTTAGAAACAAAAACATCTAAACCTCCCAAACCGGGATGACCGTCTGAAGCAAAATAAAGCTCATTACTTTCTGTTATATAAGGAAAAGTTTCTCTTCCTTCAGTATTAATCTCTTTACCTAGATTTTCTGGTGTACCAAAAGTCCCGTCTTCGTTAATACTCACTTTATAGATATCTGATTGACCAACAGTTCCTGGCATGTTTGAAGCAAAATACAACGTCTTTTCATCAAAACTTAAAGCAGGATGTGCTACACTATAATTATCACTATTAAAAGGCAATTCAACAACATTCTCCCATTTATCGCCGTTTAAAGTAGCCTTGTAAATTTTTAACAAAGTAGTCTCATTAGCATCTTTCCCTCTTTTACCATCATTGTAATTGTTTCGGGTAAAATAGACTGTTTTCCCATCTTTTGTAAAAACCGGAGTAGCTTCGTGAAACTTGGTGTTTAAATTATTAAAAGCCCTTCTCACATTAGTCAACATCCCATCATTATCAATTGTGGACTCATACAAATTAGTAAATCCCTCTCCAGTCCATGGATCACGTCTTTTGACGAAATTTCCGGTATCACGAGCAGAAGTAAAAACTAAATTCCCATTATAATATGAACTTCCATAATCTGAATATTTAGAATTGATACCTGCATTTTGAATAACATATCTACCCGAATTTCTTTTTATAACTTCTAAATAATTTTTTTGAGTCTTTGCCAATTTTGCTCTTAAATCATTCCCATTTTCCTTATTAAACTTCATCATCATTTCATCGGCCTTTTTATACTCTTTGATCGATTTTAATGATTGAGCATATCGATAATAACATTCGGGAGAAATAATTGCATCTGTAGCAAACAACTCTTTATAATACTTAGCTGAATTTTCTAAATCACCATTAAAATAATAAGCGTTTGCGAGTTTTAATAACATATCAGGAGATTTATAACCTCTCTCATACATACGCTCGTAAGTTTTAATAGCATCAATATAAGCAAAACGATCATACTCTTTGTATCCCTTATTATCATTATAACTAACCTGTCCTGAAAGTTGCAAAGCACAAAAACTAAACAACATCATTGATATGTAATACTTTTTCATATGCTTGTTTATTAGAAAAATCTTGGGGTTATTATCCTCTTTTGAACATTAAACAATTCAAAGCGCAAGAATATCTCATGGGAACCTGAATTATAGTTTTCCAAACTTGTTGTATCAAAATCATAGCTATAACCTACCATTAATCCGTCTGTAAGCTGAATTCCCGCCATAGCTGTTACTGCCGCACTCCATCGGTACGAAGCTCCTAATGTAAACTTATCCTCTAACAAAAAATTAGCTGCTAAATCAACTTGTAAAGGTGCTCCAGAAACCATTTTAGTTAACACACTTGGTTTAAATTTTACTGTTGGACTAAGATCAAATACATAACCTCCCATCAAGTAGTAATGTAATCTTTCTTTTATAGCGGCCGATTCATTATCATCAAAATGTCTTACACTTAAAAAGTTAGGAACCGAAAACCCTAAATAAAGTTTATCCGAATGATAATAAACTCCAGCACCAATATTAGGAGAGAATTCATTATCAATATTATTTTGAAACATTGGATTTCCTGTATCATAACGATTTAACTTTGTATAATCTACATTTAATAAATCAGCAGAAAATTTAATCCCAAAAGACAGATTGTATTCTTCCGAAGTAGGAATTGTATACGAAACATCTGCTGCAATATTATTTTGATCAGCGGCTCCAATTTTATCATTTACAAAAGACAAACCTACACCCACACGTGAGTTCTGAATAGGTGTATTAATTGAAAATGCATTTGTAGTAGGGGCACCGTCTAATCCTACCCATTGTGTACGATGTAAACCAAAAATACTTGTCACCCCTCGACTTCCTGCATAAGCAGGATTAATATTAATGGTGTTATACATATAATGAGTATACTGCGAATCCTGTTGAGCAAAACCAGATACCACCACCAATAACAGAAGTATTATTATAGAATTTGTTTTCATACTATTAATTTTAATTTATTCTAAAAGAAGCTTTTTAAATGCTCTGCCCCATATTATTCATTAATCAAATGCAAGTAACCTGCTTTATTATAACCTTTACCTTGCTGATCAACATAGTTTAATGTATAGAAATAAGTTCCGCTTGGCAGTGCCTTTGATTGACTTACCGTTGTTCTTCCTTCAGAAATTCCTCTAAATACTTTGGTATTATTATCATAACCATCTACCTCAAATACTTTTACACCCCAACGGTCAAATATCTGAACCGAATTATTTGGATAACAATCTAAGCCTCTTATGAATAAGATTCTTTCATAAATGGAACCTGTATTTGGAGAAACAGCATTGAAGATTTCGATTCTACAACCATCAACCCCTATAACTGTAGCGTCATCCTCAAGAGGACTATCGTCATCCGACATATCCTGAACTATTACTCCCAGTGGACTTGTACCATAAACAGTAGCCTGATTAATTACATGCCCAGCAATAATATCGGCTTGGGTAATAGAATAATCCGCATAAAAAGTGGTATTATCCATAGCTCCAATAGCCATATTGACTGTTCCACTATTACTATCCAATCCAACCAATGTATTTTGAATCCACACATTAGTTAATGGAACATCTCCAGTATTCATAATTGTATAAGTATATCTAATAGTTTCTCCTATTTGCGCTTGACCATCGCCATTTTCATCTTGGAATTCACCCGTTAGCATTAAAGCGATGCTAGGTGACTGCTCCAATATTGTTACTGTACAAGTTGGACAACTTGGATCTACCGGACAAGTCACACATGGCGTAGGATCGGTAGATGTTGCGGTAACATCAACACTATAAGCCGTAGTTCCTTTTGCTGTAGCTAAGTTAAAAACAACTCCATTATTAATATCTTCTTGTGAAATAGCGTATCTAGCTGTAAATGTTGAATCATCCGAAGCATTTCTAGCTAATGTTACCAAAGGAGTTCCTTGAACTGTTACCATAGGATCGGTAATCGAAACATTATATAATGTTGTATCACCAGTATTACGAACTTCAAAAACATAATTAATATGATCTCCAACATTAGTTTTTCCATCTCCATTTGTATCTTCATAGATTCCATCTTTAGTTATTGAAATCGCAGGATTTGGTGTAATTGGAGTTGTTGTAGGTGTATTATTCACAAGAGTTGTACCCGATACGTCGCTTACATCATTACCATTTGGATCTTTACCAACTACTAGTGCCGAATTAGTTATCATTCTGGCATCAATATCTGCCTGAGTGATTGTATAGGTCCCTGTAATAGTACTATTCGTTTCACCAACTGCTAAAGATGCAATCGTTGACACAGGAATGGTAAGCCCTGACTTTCCATCCGTAACTATAATATTAGTAAGTACTCCATTTCCTGTATTAGTCACCGAAAAAGTATAATTAACGGTTCCTCCCACTGTTACTGCTCCAACAACCTGAGCCGTTTTCACTAGGGCAATACTAAAACTTTGAGGAATATTGGTAACGGTGCTATCATCATTATCCACTGCTGTTCCTGAAATATCCTGAACATCTACGCCTTGTGGATCTTGTCCTTGGGCAATAGCGGTATTAGTCACTTTTCCTGCATCAATATCGGCCTGAGTTATCGTATAAGTTTTAGTAGCTGTTCCTATTCCCGCAGGTGCTAAACTTGACGGTACCAGAGTTAAATTAGAAACTCCTAATTTGGTGTCATTTATAGCAATATTATTTACTGTTACATTACCCGTATTAGTCACTGTAAAAGTATAAGTCACTGTATCACCCACCTGAGCTTTTGATACGTTTCCATTATAAACAGCTGTTTTCACTAAGGCAATTGCTGAATTTTTCGTTAGTGGTGTTTCAGTCACATCATCAGTTGTCAGCGTTGTACCAGATAAATCAGTCACATCATTATTTTGTGGATCTTTTGCAGTAGCTATTGCCTGATTACTTACTTTTCCGGCATCCACATCTGCCTGAGTAATCACATACGTTCCGGTTATTGTTGCATTTGTAGCTCCCGGAGCTAATGTAGCAATTGGACTTCCTGTGATGATTATACCCGATAACACATCATCGGTTACTACAACATTTGTCAAAGTGGTATTTCCCGTATTTTTTACAGTAAATGTATAAGTGATTGTCTCTCCTAAAAGTCCTGTTCCAGTTCCTCCAACAGAAGCTGTTTTCATTAAGGCAATTGTTGAGTTTTGCGTTAGTGGTGTTTCAGTCACATCATCAGTTGTCAGTGTTGTTCCGGAAAGATCTGTCACATCATTATCTTGAGGATCTTTTGCATTAACTGTAGCCTGATTACTTACTTTTCCGGCATCAACATCTGCCTGAGTAATCACATACGTTCCGGTTATTGTTGCATTTGTAGCTCCCGGAGCTAAAGTAGTAATTGGACTTCCTGTGATGGCCAATCCCGTCATTGGATCAGTAACCTCTACCACTGCCAAAGTGGTATTTCCCGTATTTTTCACAGTAAATGTATAAGTAATTACCTCTCCTAAAAGTCCTGTTCCTGTTCCTCCAATTGAAGCCGTTTTCACTAAAGCAATTGCTGAATTTTGTGTTAATGGTGTCTCAGTGATATCATCTGTTATCAGGGTTGTTCCGGAAAGATCTGTCACATCATTATTTTGGGGATCCTTAGCTGTAGCAGTAGCCTGATTGCTTACTTTTCCGGCATCAACATCTGCCTGAGTGATTACATAAGTTCCTGTTATCGTTGTATTCGTAACTCCAGGAGCTAAACTGGCTATTGGACTACCTGTGATAGTTAATCCCGTCATTGGATCAGTAACCTCAACGTTTGTCAAAATGGTATTTCCTGTATTTTTTACTGTAAATGTATAAGTGATTGTCTCTCCTAAGAGTCCTGTTCCTGTTCCACTAATCGAAGCCGTTTTCATTAAGGCAATTGTTGAAGACTGAGGTAAAGTTGTTTCAGTACTATCATCATTATTAACATCTGTACCTGAAAAATCCTCAACATTATTTCCTTCTGAATCTTTTGCAGTAGCTTTAGCCTGATTACTTACTTTTCCGGCATTTATATCTGTCTGGGTAATCAGATATGTTCCTGTTATTGTAGCATTTGATGTACCTGGCGCTAAACTGGCAATCGGATTACCAGTTATAATTAAACCAGTCATTGGATCAGAAACTATAACATTATACAAAGTTGTATTTCCGGTGTTAGTAACAGTAAAAGTATAAGTAACAGAATCACCTACTGCTGCTTTAGAGGCATTACCATTATAAACTCCCGTTTTTACTAAAACAATTGCCGGTGATTGAGTTACCGGAGTTTCGGTAGCATCATTTGTTCCTATTGTAGTACCCGAAATATCAGTAACATCATTATCAGATGGATCTTTAGCAGTAACTGTTGCCTGGTTAGTTACTTTACCTGCATCGATATCAGCCTGAGTGATTATATAAGTTCCTGTAATACTGGAGTCCGTTGCGGCCGGAGCCAAAGTAGCAATTGGACTTCCTGTAATTGTTAATCCTGTCATTGGATCAGTAACCTTAACATTCGTCAAAGTGGTCGTTCCTGTATTAGTAACCGCAAATGTATAAGTAATTGTTTCTCCTAAAAGTCCGGTACCTGTTCCATCAATAGAAGCTGATTTTACTAAAGCAATTGTCGATCTGTTTCCAACTGGTGTTTCAGTAGTATCATCTGTCAATACTGTAGTTCCGGATAAATCAGTTACATCATTATTTTGTGGATCTTTGGCAGTAACTGTAGCCTGATTACTAACTTTTCCTGCATCAACATCCGTTTGTTTAATGATATAGGTTCCGGTAATAGCTAAACTAGTAGCTCCAGGAGCCAAACTAGCGATGGGACTACCACTTATTACTAAATCCGGCATAGGATCAGTTACTACAATATTTGTTAATGTTGTATTTCCTGTGTTGGTTACCGCAAAAGTATAGGTAATCGTATCTCCCAAACCTCCGGTTCCTCCTACCACTGCTGTTTTTACTAAGGCAACAGAAGAATTTTGAGTTACTGGTGTTTCGGTACTATCATCTGTGGTTATTGTTGTTCCGGAAGTATCGGTTACATCATTTCCTTGTGGATCTTTGGCTGTTGCCAAAGCAGAATTGGTTACTTTTCCTGCGTCAACGTCTGTCTGAGTAATTATATAAACCCCGGTTACACTTGTATCAGTTGCTCCAGGTGCTAAATTTGCTATTGGACTGCCTGAAATAGTCAACCCACTCATTGTCATTGGATCAGTTACAACTACATTTGTCAAAGTTGTATTTCCTGTATTGGTTACAGCAAAAGTATATGTAATTACATCTCCCTTAACCCCTGTCCCTCCTACTACTGCTGTTTTTACTAAAGCGATACCATCCGTTTGAAGAACTTCGGTAATGGTACAATCCGGGCAATCCGGATCAACTGGACAACTTGTGCAAGGTGTTGGGTCAGTAGATGTTGCACTTATACTAGTTCCTATATTGGTTACAGCCGTTACTGTAGCTAAATTATATACTACAGCTGCATCAATATCTGCCTGTGTAATTGTATAAGAGGCAGTGTAAGAAGTAGTATCTGTTGCTCCGGGTGCTAAACTGGCAATGGGTGTACCTGTTACAGTTGCATTATCATCGGTAACTGTTATATTGGTTAAAGTTTTAGCTCCAGTATTTGTTATTACAAAAGTATAATCTATTCTGTCTCCTACATTGACTTTCCCATCCAAATTAGCATCCACATAAGTTCCGTCTTTGGTAATAGAAACTGATGAAGCATTACAGTCCAAAGCACTTCCATCGCCTCCATCACTTTCTGAAGTGTCTATAAATGCTCCGTAAACATTGATAGAATTAATAACACTTGCAACAGAATTTAATGTCAATCGGATCTCATCAAATGGTAAAGTTGTTTTAAAACCAATATTATAAGTCCCCGGAACTGAACCTAAAACATCTAATCCTAAGGCAGACAAATCAATTAATTGCCCTGCTGTTCCAGATTCTTGTAATACTCCATTATTATAAGTACTGATTGACAGGGATTGTAATAAATTAACCTGTGCCAAACTTCCTAAATCTTTGATAACATATCCTGCAAAAGTTCCTTTAGGATAGGTAAACAACTGATCTTTAACAGCTACTGATCCTGAACCAACAACACCTGCTATCAAAGTAATATTTGCATAATCCGTTTCATCTGCCGTTAATAAATTATCTGTATCAGTAACCGCACAAGACACACAGGCTACACCTTGAACTCCCGAATTATCCGTATCTATTATAACCGGAAAATCAGGATTTGACCAAACATATGTTTTATTACATTCTACTACTGGTTCACATAATTTTTGCAGAACACTATTGTACACTTTAACCTCTCCTAAATTCACGGCTACTGTATTCTGGAAAGTAATTTTAACTTCGTCAAACGGCATTGCAGATACAAAACCTATCGTTTGTTTACCCGTAGATACAAGTAAATCTGTCCCTACTGCCACTAAAGCCCCATTACCTGACTTTGTTTCCTGTTGAACACCATTTAAATAAGTCGTGATTCTAACTGTATTAAGAGCATCCACTGTTAACAAAGCTGGATTTTCAATAGTATATCCTGCGAAAGTACCCGCAGGATAATCAGTAATTTGATTTTTAACCGATAAACTTCCTGTTGTTCCAACTCCTACAGACAAATTAACACTGGCATAGTTTGTAAGATCAGCATCTATTAAATTATCCTGATTTGTTATAGTACACAATGCACATGCTAAACCATTTATACCTGAATTGACATTATTAACATATACCGGATAGGTAGGAGCAATAATAGCCGTTTGTGTATTACAAGATAAATCAGGTCCTGCACAAAATTTTTCAAAAACAGCTCCGTATACTCTTGTAGTCCCTAAATTCAAAGCTAAAGTCTGATTCAGAGTCAATTTCACTTCATCAAAATCCTGAGTACTTACAAAACCCAATTTAAAAGGCCCCGATGAAGGTATCAACGAAACATTAGCTAGTAAATTACTCCCTGAAAAAGATTCTTTTTGTACACCATCTAAATAAGTAGCAACAACTACATTACCTAAAGCATTTAAACTTAAAAGGGCAGTATTTTCAATTTCAACCCCAGCATAAGTCCCTGCCGGATAATTCGTTAACTGATCTTTGATAGCTATACTTCCGGAAGCAAGCAACCCAGCTGTTAAATTTATAGTAGCATAATCTGAATTATCAGAACTGATAGCATTTTCAACATTGGAAACACTTCCTACACTAACTCCGGAAACACCTGTATTAGTCTGATCTATAGCAACCGGATACGTTGGCAAGCTTAATTTAGTTATGGTATTACATTCCAAAGCAGGTCCTGCACAATATTCTCTTATTACAGCATGATAAATATTTGTAGAACTCAATGCCGATATGCCTCCATCTAATACTATTTCAATAGCATCAAATGCTATTGAAGTATTAAAACCAACGATATAATCCGTAGAACTTGAAAGAACACTTAAACCCAATAAAGAAGCCCCTGAAAAAGCCTCTTTCAAAACACCCTCATCATAAGTTCTGATGGTTATTCCATTTAATAAATTCAGAGTAAGCAGACCTCCGGTTGGAGCGATTTTAAATCCAGCAAAAGTTCCTGCAGCATAAGTAGTATTTCCATCCGTAACTCGTAATGAATGACTATAACCAACATTTAATGCTCCAAAACTGGCAGTTGCAAAATCCGTCAAACTGGCATTAATCAAATTAGCTTCATTAGTTATACTACAACCAATACATAATCCGATTCCAGAAGTAAATGTAGATTTTGAAACAGATAGATTATCAAAATTAGCTGTCACAAATGGTCTGGGAATTTCATCATTGCATTGCGCATATGAATTAAGTGACAAAAACAAAAAACCTAAAACTATAAATAACGTATTAAATCCGTAACTCATTTTTTGGGGAACAAAAAAGCTTTTGTTAGATAGATCTGGGTAATTATTTTTCATAATCAGAAGAGTTTAATTCGAACACAAATCAATATTTACATTTTTTTAACCCGAATAATTCAGGCTATTTAAAGTAAAAAACTAGTAGTAATAAATATTATATTACAAATTTAAACTATGGAAAACCTAAATTAGCAAAAAAATAATAAACATTAACCTACAAGAATGGGAAATAAAACCTACTAAAAGATTGATAAAGTTCAAACCAAAAACCGATTAATTCTTACAAAAACAACTGATATATATTGATATATTTGTATTAGGCTATTCGAACTACAAAATAAATTAAGTTTAGTTACTGAAACTATTTTTTAAATTAACTCCTTTTTTTTAACAAAAAAATCGTACTCTATTAAAAATTGAAACAAGACAAAGCAAATACGATTACGTTTTTAATCATCATATTAACTGCCTGCTCCATGTTAATAGTAGTAAACTTTTATACTATAAAAACTTTATCAGCAACTAGAGCTTATGTAAATGGTGAATCACGCTATTCGAAAGGTCATAATGTAGCAACACGCAATTTGATGAATTATATATTCACCCAAAAAGAAGAATATTGGAGAGAATTTAAATACAATATCAACATCCCCATAGGTGATGGAAAAGCCAGAATTGCCCTAATCAAAAAATTAGATACTGAAACAATTAAAAACGGTTTTAGAGATGGAAAAAATCATGAAGATGATTTAAATGATATGATATGGTTGTTTAATAATTTCAAAAATCTATGGTTCTTAAAAAATGCTATTTTAGAATGGGAAAACGGAGATCGATTAAATCTTGAATTATATCATAAAGGTATAGAGATTTATCAAAAGATTAAAAAAAACCAATTAGACCTTACAGCTAAAATCAAGACAATTGAAGAATTAGACGATTTAAATAAAGAATTAGCCTATAGTGAGGAACGATTCTCAAATTTATTAGGAGATGGAACCCGAAAAACAAATAATTATCTTTTATTAACAAATATCTTTTTTATTTGTATTATTATTTGTTCTATAAGCATCTATTACAGTGGAATGCTAAAAAAGATTATCCACTCAAAACAAGAATTAAACCAGCAAAAAACACAACTTGAAGCCATCATAAATGATTTAGAAAAGACAAAACAGGATTTATTTGCAGAAATTATACAACACAAAAAAATTATTGGCACTATTAGTCATGATATTCGAAGTCCATTAAAATACATTCAACTTATTGCAAAACACCTAAGTAGTAATACTAAAAAAGCAAAAGATTCAACTATTCATAAATACTCTAGTTCTATATATAAATCTTCATCACAGCTATATGATTTTACTAAAACACTGATTGAATATTCTAAAATATATATTGAAGACCGGGACTATAATCAACAATCATATTCAGTATATGATTTAATTGAAAGCAAAAAAGTCTTTTTTGAAGAAATCGCAGCAAACAACAACACCAAAATAATTAACAAGACAGACGAATATTTAAAATCAGATATTAACATTAGAATTATTTCGATAATTATTCATAATTTAATTGACAATGCAGTGAAAAATACGATATCAGGAATTATTGAAATAGGTTCAAAATCTGATGCTGAAAAAATAACCTATTGGGTAAAAGATACAGGCTCTGGAATGAGTGAAGATATTATTAATTATTATACCAATTTATTTAAAAACAGAGACCCTGAAAAACTAATTTTAAGCACCTATGGAATTGGATTACATCTCGTATTAGAACTACTAATTATACTTAAAGGAAATATTACTTTTTCTAACCCCAACAATGAAGGGACAATAGTAACCATAGATATTAATTTTAAACCAAACAAGTCGTTAACCTAAAAATAAAATTATGCAAAAAGATATTCTTATCGTTGATGACCATTTAGTTGTAAGAACTGGTGTTTCAATAATATTAGAAGAAAAAATAAAACACCTCAATATATCCACTACAGATAATTACAGTGAAACTCTAAAAATACTAAAAGAAAAGAAATTTGATTTAATTATACTCGACATTAATATACCAGGTGGCAGAAACACCTCAATGATTGAAGAAATTAGAATTATCCAGCCTGAGGTTAAAATACTTATCTTTTCAGTTTATGAAGAAAATACTCACGCCTGCCCATACATCATTGCGGGAGCCAATGGATACCTTAATAAATTAAGTGACAAGAAAAAACTAACAAGCGCTGTAGATAGTGTACTAAAAACTGGAAATTATTTAACTCCAGACATCATTAAAGAACTTGTAAAAGCATCAACAAACAGGGAGAGTATTAATCCATTGGATAAATTATCTAAAAGAGAACGAGAAATATCTGAATTACTCGTTCAAGGTGATGGAAACATTGAAATTGCAAACAAGTTAAATATCCAACTTACCACTGTTAGCACTCATAAAAACAAAATTTTCAATAAACTCAACATCAAAAATATTGTAGAACTCATTAGTTTGTTCAATAAATCAATGGGACTTGACAATTGATTATTATAAAATTATTCCATAAAAAAAGCTAGGAGTTTCAAAATGAAAACCTAGCTTTTTTTGTTATAATAAAATAAGGGAATTACATGTCTTCAAATTTTTCATGCTTAATGATTTTAGCATTAACCATAAAATAAACAGATTCTGCAATATTGCTGCAATGTTCTGAAATACGCTCTAAATGTTTCAAAACTAATACAAGATTAGTTCCGGAAACTACCACTTTAGAATTGGCTTTCATTTCAGCAATAATACCAACAATAAGCTCATCAACATTTGCTTTAATTGAATTATTTAATGGAAAAATTGATGCAATAATATCCGAATCTTTAGTTAGAAAACATTCGTTTGTTTTCACCATTACTATTTCAACTTCTCTAGCAACATCAGCAACATTAAATTTACCTATCAAATCGTGTTTCTCTTTGATGTTTTTAGTTTTCTTAATAATACTAATTGCTAAATCTCCAATTCTTTCAATCTCATTGCTAATTTGCATAGAAGCCATGATAAATCTTAAATCGGATGCTACAGGTTGTTGTAGTGCAAAAATTCTTTGACAAATTTCATCAATCTTGATATCTAATTTGTCAATTTTATTTTCAATTTTCTTTACTTCTTTTCCTTCAACAACAGCTTCAGCAAGAACTGCTTTTACAGCTTCGCTCACTTGGTTTTCGGCTAAAACCCCAATTTTTTGAATTACATTTTTTAATTTATCTAATTCTATTTCAAAGTGTGTCATTCTATTCTTTTGTTTTTAAAGTATTAAGATTAAATTATAAAATACCTGTTAATTAACGTAGTTGTATTATAATTTTATCCAAATCTACCGGTAATATAGTCCTCAGTTTGTTTTTTCTCAGGTTTTGTGAAAATAGCATTTGTTTTACCCATTTCAATCAATTCCCCCATATAAAAGAATGCTGTATGATCACTCGTTCTAGCAGCTTGTTGCATGTTATGAGTAACAATGATAATTGTATACTGCTCTTTCAATTCGTGTACCAATTCTTCAATTTTAGAAGTAGAAATTGGATCAAGAGCACTCGCTGGTTCATCCATCAAAATAATATCAGGACTTACCGCTAAAGTTCTTGCTATACACAAACGTTGTTGTTGTCCTCCAGAAAGTCCTAAAGCAGAATCTCCCAAACGGTCTTTTAATTCATCCCAAATAGCTGCTTGACGTAATGAAGTTTCAACGATTTCGTCTAATTCTCTTTTATCATTAATTCCATTAATTCTGGAACCATAGGCTACGTTCTCGTAAATTGATTTAGGGAAAGGATTCGACTTTTGAAAAACCATACCGATTTTCTTTCTGATGTTTACCACATCCACATTCTTATCGTAGATATCCACTCCTTCCACAAGCATCTGACCTGTAATAGAAACACTAGGAATCAAATCATTCATACGGTTGATACATCTCAAAAAAGTAGATTTTCCACAACCAGAAGGACCAATTAATGCCGTGACTTTATTAGCAGGAACCTCCATTGTAATCTCTTTTAGCGCCTTCTTTTCACCATAATACAATGACAAATCATTTACTTGTATTTTTATGTCTTTCATTTTTATTTTATTATAATCTAAAAGTAAATTTTATTAGTTAATGTGCAAAATTATTTTGCTCTTCTTCTTATTCTTGAACGGATTACAACTGCAATTACATTCAAAGATAAAGTAAGAATTAATAATACCAGAGTAGTAGCAAATTGAATAGGCATTGTCTTTTCAACATCAGAAGATTGAGTAGCCATGATATAAATATGGTAACCTAAGTTCATAAACTGATCACTTAAAGAGCCTGGCAATGAAGCCAAATAATAAGCTGCTCCAGTGAATAAAATTGGCGCTACCTCACCAGCACCTCTACTTACCGCAAGAATTGTACCTGTCATAATTCCAGAGATAGACCCCGGAAGTACTACATTTTTAATAGTTTGCCATTTGGTTGCTCCTAAAGCCAAACTCGCTTCACGCAACTCACGTGGAATGGTTTTCAACGCTTCTTCTACAGACACAATAATAACGGGCAATGTTAACAATGACATGGTTAAACTTGCCCAAAGAATATTAGGCTGTCCCCAACGCAATTCTCCTCCATTGAAAGCCGTATCAAAACCTGCACCAATAAATTGGATAAAAAAACCAAGTCCGAAAAGACCAAAAATAATAGAAGGAACTACCGCTAAAGTACGAACCGAAAAACGAACTGCAGCTGCAAACTTAGAAGTTTCACTGGCATATTCAGTCAAATAAATCGCTGTGATTGTTCCAAAAGGGACAGCTGCAATTGACATCACAATAACCATGATAAATGTCCCAATCAATGCCGGAAAAATCCCTCCCTCGGTCATACCATTTGTTGGAAATGAACTAATGAATTCCCATGAAAATTTTTCACGCCCTTCATAAACAATAATTCCCAAGATAATAAAAAGGACGGCAATAATTGTAAAAACTGCTAATTGAGTAATCCCAACAATAACTTTTCCTTTGATATCGGTATTTTTATTTTCCGTTAAAAGCAAAGTATTATTAATTTCTTTTGTCGCTGTATTCATGATCTATTTCCCTTGAAATTTTTTGATTAATCTCCCCTTTACATAAAATTCTGCCAATGCATTTAATCCAAAAGAAAAAATGAATAATAGCGAACCTATAAAGAACAACACACTATAATGTGTTTCTCCAAAAACAGTTTCGGCCATTTCTGCTCCAATTGTAGCAGCAAAAGTTCGAACACTCTCAAAAGGATTTGCCGACATCATTGCCGCATTACCTGTTGCCATCAAAGCAATCATAGTCTCTCCAAAAACCCTACCCACGCCTAATAACAGAGCTGCAAAAATACCTGGAGTAGCAGCTGGTAACACTACATAAAAAGCGGTTTGCCATTTATTAGCTCCCAGAGCTAAACTTGCTTCTGTATAGGTTTTAGGGATAGAAGAAAGTGCATCTTCAGAAATTGTATAAATAATAGGGATTGCAGCTAAAGCCATAGCAACACCACCAACAAAAGCATTTAAACGAGACTCATATCCAAAAATGTCTTGGAAAAAAGTTGCCAATATCATTAAAGCAAAGAAACCAATCACTACCGAAGGAAAAGCTGCTAGCATTTCAATAATAGGTTTAATAATTTCTTTCGTTCTTTTAGAAGCGAAACATGCTGTATAGAGCGCCGCTAAAATAGCAATTGGCCCAGCAATAAGCATCGAAATAAGAGTAACTTTTAAAGTTCCAATAAGTAAACTCAACAATCCAAATCTGGGATTCTCTGAAACAGGTACCCAATCCGGTGTCAATAAAGTATCCCAAATTGAATTTGATTGTTCAACTTTTGTTTCAGTAGCCGTTTCCGAATTATCATCAGCAACTAATGCTTCTACTTCAACACCTCCGTATGATTCAGGTGCTAAATCTTCCTTTGCCACATCTCCATAGGATTCTGGCTGCAAACTTTCCTTTTCTACATCACCATAAGACTCCGGTTGCAAATCTTCCTTTGCTACATCACCATAAGATTCTGGTTCCAGACTTTCGGTTTCTTCTGCACCATAAGACTCCGGCTTTAAATCATCGGAAGCACCTCCGTATGATTCAGGCTGATCTCCTGAAACTGATTGTTGCATTTCAGTTTTAACCGATTCTTTGTCTTGACTAAAAATAGGCAAAGACTCTTTGAAAACGAAAATAAATATCAAAAAGATAATTGCAATCGACAAGAAAGCAACTGATGAAATTATTTTCTCAGCCAGAAACTCAGAAAGTCTGAATTGTTTTTTCAGACTTTCTTTAGTGAAATTTTGTTTACTCGAAATTTGAGAATTCATTTTGAATATTTAAAAATTTATAAATACAATACATCCTTTATCTGAAAAAATATCGATAAAGGATAGTATTAATTTATTCTTTTATTTTACTGGAAAATAACCTGTTTCAACAACTAACTTTTGTCCTTCTGGGCTTAAAATCCAATCGATAAACGCTTTAGTTTCTCCAGTTGGTCTCGATTTCAAGTACATGAACAAATATCTGGAAATTGGATAAGTTTTATTTTTGATAGTAGCTGCAGTTGGTAAAATCCCTTTGCTTTTAGCATCTTTTTTCACTTTACAGTCTTTAACACCTTCAGCATAAGCTGCTCCACCGTAACCAATACTGTATTTATCTTTACTTACAGCATTAACAATAGCCGCAGTTCCTGGTAATGTTTGAACGTTAGCAGCAAAATCACCTTTTACTACATGCTCTCTAAAAAACTCAAAAGTACCTGAACTACTTTCTCTTCCGTATAAACGAATTTTAGCATCATCTCCACCTACTTCTTTCCAGTTAGTAACTTTACCTGAATAGATATCTGCCAATTGTTGAATAGATAATTCAGAAACTTTATTGTTCTTGTTTAAGAAAACCGACAAACCATCTTTAGCACATGGAATTTCCACACCTGCAGATTTAAATTTAGATTTCAATTTTTGAACCTCAGCTGGTTTTATTGGACGACTTGCATTAGCAATTTCAGTAGAGCCATTTAACAAAGCAGCCAAACCTACTCCAGAACCACCACCAGTAACTTGAATTACTGTACCAGGATGTTTAGCCATATAAACTTCAGCCCATTTTTGAGACAAAATCACCATCGTATCAGATCCCTTAACTGTGATTTTTTTCAATGCTGTAAAAGACAAACCAACAGTCATTATTACTGCTAAAAGAGCGAATAATTTAAAATTTGATTTTTTCATTTTAATTGTTTTATTTTTTCCACAAAAGTACCGGTAACGCCTAATACTTGTGTTAAGTTAATATTATGTTATCGTTAGTACACTAATAAATTACAATCCAATCTCCACTTGTCCACGAACATACCAAGTACCAATATTATCTCCTGATATATACTTATCATTCTTATAAGAAACCTCAGTTTGTACTTTAAATTTATGGCCTAAAATATACTTAGACACCCCTAATGCATATTCATCAGCATCTGGAGTACTAGCATGAATATCACTATTTGCTTTTTGAATGGAATATCTAGCCGCAATTTGATAGTTAGATGGAAAAACATAACTCAATTGCGTATCTACTCCATGACCTGTAAAAACAGTTTGCGTTTTAGTAATATCTGAAGGACTTACTGTTATAGGGTCATCACACATTGCTGACATATAAGCTCCTATAAGCGACCATCCGTTATATTTTAACATCGTATCAAAAAATAATGACTTAATTGTTCTTGCCTCATACAGGTCACTCCCTAACTGACCTTGCTTTCTTAAAGCATGATTATTTTGAGAAAACGCACCTGACAGCATCCATTTTACTGATTTTTCTCTTTCTAGATCAGCTTCGAAAAGTGAACCATGTTTTGTAAAAGAACCTAAAGGAAATAATTCAACTTTTCCTGTAAGTGCAATTCCATCATCTTCAGTTTTTACCCAGTTTCTCCCCTCTCCCTTAGTTAAAGCTCCTTTTAAAGAGTAAGCAAATTTCGATGGGTTTTCATGACTATAATCAACAAAAAGACCAAAATCACGATCAATATTAAACTTAGAATTATTAATTGTTCTGTCTGTAAATTCCAAAGAACCTGAAGATATCACACGTTGATTATTCCCTGGTAATTTTGTTTGTCCAAAAGCAATAGTCCAATTCTTAGTTGGGTGATAGAAAAATACCGCATCCAAAATTACATTCCCATTTTTATTATCGATAGTTACCATGTCCTTAGCTGCAAAACCTAATTCTATTTTATAACCAAATTTTGGATTATAAACAAAACCATCCAGTTTTAAACGCATCCTTCTTACTTCTCCTTCGTAGAAACCTGTTTCACCTTCCGTTTTTTCGAAACCTGCTCTACTTTGAATTCTAAAACCAATATTTACCTGAAACAGACTATCTGCAGCAGTAAACCCTAATTTCTTCTTGTTAACACTATACCCTTCTGTTTTTTTACCCTCTTGAGCAAAAGCTGCCGCAGAAAGCATTAATAGTATAGCAAATAATTTTTTTCTCATTGATAGTTTTAATTGATAGTTTTATTTTTTTGCAAAGTTGCCGCCGCAATGTTAAGTTAATGTTAACTCAATGTTATGTTGTCAACAAATTAACCATTAAGAAATACTATCAAAACAATTTATTAAAACTACATGATTACTAAGGCTTTAATGTTAATAAATCATAAATTTAAACAAATAAATACAAATACATCACACACAACAACAAATCATTACAGATTAAAAAAATAAAAAAAGCCCTTATTGCAATTGCAACAAGGGCTTTAAGATATAATATCTCTTTTTTCTCCGATTATCTCACTGGAAAATATCCAGTTTCAACCACTACTTTTTGACCTTCAGGACTTAAAATCCAGTCAATGAAAGCTTTAGTCTCTCCGGTTGGTTTAGATTTCAAATACATATATAAGTATCTTGAGATAGGATATGTTTTGTTTTTAATTGTTTCAGCTGTTGGAGCATAAGCAGTACTTTTATCGTCTTTCTTCACTTTACAATCCTTAACACCTTCAGCATAAGCAGCACCACCGTAACCAATAGCGTATTTATCTTTTTTTACCGCATTAACAATCGCTGCAGTACCAGGCAAAGTTTGACAACTTGCTGCATAATCACCTTTTACCACATTATCTCTGAAGAATCCAAAAGTACCTGAACTACTTTCTCTTCCATATAATTTAATTGGTGCATCTACACCACCTACTTCTTTCCAGTTTGTTATTTTACCTGAAAAGATTAAACCTAATTGTTTAATTGATAATTCAGAAACTGAATTTGCTTTATTCAAATAGATAGAAATACCATCTTTAGCACATGGAACCTCTACACCTAATGTATTGTATCTTTGTTTCAGTTTTTCAATTTCAGAAGATTTCATCGGACGGCTGGCATTAGCAATATCTGTAGAACCGTTAATTAAAGCTGCAATACCTACACCTGAACCACCTCCTGTTACTTGAATAGAAGTACCTGGATGTTTACTCATATAAACCTCAGCCCATTTTTGAGACAAAATAACTAATGTATCAGAACCTTTTACTGTAATTTTAGTTAATGTAGTAAAAGAAAATCCTACCATCATTACAATCAATAAAATTGATGCGATTTTAATTTTTTTCATTTTTAATAAAAATTTAGATTTTTTAATTTTTAGAATTTAGCCTGTAATCTTAAAGTAAATGTATTGTCTTTCATATCTCTGTTAGCATAATCAGTACCAACTAAACCAACATTTGAACTTTTTTCGTTAACCGGCAACAAATAACAAGCCATAATCTTTACGTTTCCAGTAAAATAATATTGATATGAGAATGTATAGTTATTGTATTTTAATTCACGAGAAGAAGCAACCTGATCACCTGATTGATTTGTGTTTGGATCAAACATATCCCATCTTAAACCAAATTGATTTTTTTCACCCACATTTTTGACCAAAGAAACATAAGCTCCTTGAACTTGTCTTACTCTATCTCCTTTGAAACCACCGTTAACTTCTGACGCATAACTCATACCTGAGTATGTACCTCTGATATATTCAGATTTTAAAGATAATCCTCCTAAGAAATCCCAGTAAACTTGTGCTTCAGCACCAAATAACTCTTTTTTCAATTTATCACCCACTTTTGGTGTGAATGTATTATTGTTAACATCTGTAAAAACAGTAGCTGTAGGATCAATAACCACATTATTACCTAAATAAGCATGCCCTCCAAAATCAATTCCTAAACCTTGTTTTGGCAAATTCAAAGAATAACTTGCTCTTCCGATAAAATCTTTAGACCCATCAACATCCTTAACTTGGTTTGTCAAAGCTCCCTCTCCAAAATTACCATTAACCACAGCAGCAGTTAATTTTAAAGGAATTCCGTATTTAGAAGTAAGGTCTGCTTCTAATTTCGCACCTTGCTCTCTTTCTGAAGGATACAAAACTCTTGACATTAGAGATCTTTCAGCAAATTCTCTGGAAGAAGACGAATAATCAATCTCATAAGTAGTTGGTCTTAAGAATTGTCCCATTGTTAAAGTAAAGACATCTAACCAACGATCATGCAATTGTACATAAGCATCTTTAATCTGAACTCTATCAATATCAAAATTTGGACATAAAACAAATTCAACGCCATTAGCAGCTTTATAAGCAAATTTAACACGTGCTCTTCTTAAGAAGAATGAATTTGTAATAGCCGGAGCACCTGAGCTAGCTGGAATACCATGAGTACTTCCACTGGCATTCCAAGAATCATACGTTTCATATTGAGCCTGAACATAACCAGACACACTAAGACTTTTCAATTTATCAAGATCACTACTCATTTCAGATAATCTTTCATCAAGACCTTTAAATCTATCCGAGTGATCATTAAGAGACTCTCTCAATTGCTCTATCTTATCAGAACCATTTGACTGACCCTCAACTTCTTGCGCTTTTAAAACAAAAGCAAACATTAACATAAAACCTAATGCAATTTTTTTCACGATTATAAATTATTAATTTTATGCCGCAAAAGTATTACCTAGGTATCAACCTTATGTTATGTTAATATAAATTTAATGTTTCGAATGTTAAGAAACGGTTAATAATCAAAAGATAACGCTCGCTTAACGTTTAATTGAAAAAAAAGTATTACTTATTCTTGGTTTCAATTGACTTTACAGCCTTCTCAACAGTGAAGGAAAACTCTGATCCTACACCAAACTCACTCTCAACGTAGATTTTTTCCTTATGAGCTTCTATAATATGTTTAACAATAGCAAGTCCTAAACCAGAACCTCCCTCGGCCCTGGAACCACTTTTATTAACACGGTAAAAACGCTCGAAAAGTCTTGGGATATTTTGTTTTTCAATTCCTTCACCATCATCGCTAATACGAACTAAAACTTTTTCTTTAGTCAAATTAACTACAGCTACTTCGGTAGTACCTTCTTTTTTACCATACTTAATAGAATTAACAATTAAGTTTTCTATTACCTGCTGGATTCGATCTTTATCTGCTCGCACAAAATTGGGACGAATGTATTCGTTCTCGAAACAAAGAGTGATTTTTTTCTTATCCGCTTTCATTTCTAACAAGTCAAAAACATTGCGAATCAATTCGACAATATCGAATTCGGTTATCTCTAAATTTAAATCTCCCGATTCCAATTTAGTAATCATATCCAAATCTTCTACGATATAGATAAGACGCTCCACTCCCTTATCGGCACGTTTTAAATATTTTTTTCGAATCGTCTTATCATCCATCGCTCCATCCAGTAACGTGGAAATATAACCTTGAACAGTAAAAAGAGGAGTTTTTAATTCATGCGAAATGTTTCCAAGAAATTCTCTTCGGTATTCTTCTCGAACTTGTAACATTTCGATTTCCAATTTCTTATCGGTCGCAAACTTTTTCACCTCACGTGTCAAAGTCTCCATATCAGTTGTTATAGGCTGATTGATAAGTGTACTGGATTCCAACAAAGAAACATCGTCATAGATTTTTTTTACTCTTCTGTAGATAAAGCGCTCTACACGATATTGTAAAACTAAAAAAGAAAAAAGATAAATAGCAAAAACAAAAGTAATTCCAAAAACCCATAGACTTTGAAGACTAGCCTTAAAAATAAGCATGGCCAAAAAAAGAACAAAAGCAGTAGAAAAAAGACTGATATAAAATGCCGATTTTATGGCAAACTTGTAAGTTTTTTTGAAACTAATTTTCATTTATAACTATTAACTTAATGTGTAATAAAGTACAATATACTAAATTAATAGTATATTATACTTCAAACTTGTAACCTACTCCTTTAATTGTTTTAAAAAGGTCATCACCAATTTTTTCGCGAAGTTTTCTAATATGAACATCAATAGTTCTTCCTCCAACAACCACTTCGTTACCCCAAACTTTATCTAAAATCTCATCTCTTTTAAATACTTTTCCAGGTTTTGAAGCTAAAAGATAAAACAATTCGAATTCTTTTCTCGGCAAAGCAATCTCAACATCATCTTTGATAATCTTATATTCCTCACGATTGATTTCAATTCCACCTACATTTAAGGTTTCGCTGTCTTGTTCACCTGCTTCCTTCAACCTTCTTAGCAAAGCTTTTACTTTACTCACTAATAACTTTGGCTTAATAGGTTTAGTAATGTAATCATCAGCTCCGGCATCAAAACCGGCAACCTGAGAATAATCTTCACTGCGAGCTGTTAAAAAAGTAATGATTACTTCGCTTAATTCAGGAATGTTTCTGATATGCTCACAAGCCTCCATACCATCCATTTCAGGCATCATTACATCCATAATAATTAAGTCCGGTAATTCTTTTTTGGCTTTAGTTATTGCCTCTTTACCATTAGATGCTGTAACAATTTGGTAACCTTCTTGGGTCAGGTTATAACCAACAATTTCTAAAATATCCGGTTCGTCATCAACCAGTAAAATCTTTGTGTTTTTCTTTTTCATATCAAGCAAATTTTTCTTTTGCGATGTAAATGTAATAATAAAAAAACAGCCCAAAAGTCGTGTTAACCGTAATTTAAAGAGATAACAATTTAGTAATACTGGAGAAACATAATCGTAACAACCGATTAACATCAACTTTACAAAGCTACCATTTCTTTGCAAAAAATTTAACAAATTATGAAACTTAGATTATTCATTCTATCACTTTTTATTACAACATTAAGCTTTGCACAAAGCAAAGGTACAATTTCAGGGGTAATAACAGACAAAGATTCTAATAATGAAACATTACCCTTTGCTAATGTTTTTGTAAAAGGAACAAAAATTAATACAACAACCGATATTGATGGAAAATACTCAATTAATGTCGCACCGGGAAGTTATGTAATTCAATATAGCTTTGTGGGATACGAACCTAAAGAAGTAAATGTAAAAATTGCTGCCGGACAAAAAATAGTAATGAACCAGGCTTTATCTTCCGGAGCTTATGCTCTTAAAGATGTTGTAGTAACCGCAACAGTAAACAGACAAAAAGAAACAGCCTTATTATTAGAACAAAGAAATGCTGTAGAAATCAAACAGGCTATCGGAGCTCAGGAATTATCAAGAAAAGGGGTTAGTGATGCTTCTGTTGCAGTAGCAAAAACAACAGGTGTATCACAACAAGAAGGTGTGAAAAATGTTAATGTAAGAGGTTTAGGTGACCGTTACAACTCAACTACTTTAAATGGTATACCATTACCTTCAGAAGATCCTGAATACAAAAACATTTCTTTAAAATTCTTCTCTACTAATATCATTAAAAACATTAACGTTAATAAAACTTTTAACGCTACTCTATATGGTGATGTTGCCGGAGCAAATATTGATATCGCTTCTAAAGAATTAGAAACTAAATCCTATTTATATGCATCAATCGGAAGTGGCTTTAACTCAAATGCAGTTAACAATTCGTTTATTTTACCTGATGGGCACAATTATTTAGGATTAGTAGGAAACAAAAAGAATATGCCTATTACCAGCTTAAATGTATACAACTTCAGAACTGGTTTCAATCCTCAAGCAGTAAACAGTACAATCAACTCCAATTTCTCGATTGCTGCAGGAAAAAAATTCGATTTCAAAAATGAAAACAGCTTAAGTGTTTTTGCAGTGGCGACTTCAACAAGCGGCTTTAATTATAAAAATGGAGCTTCAAAAGTTATCACTAATGAGGGAGGTATTGGACAAGACTTTAAATACAAAAAATACGATTATAATATAACACAATCTGGATTAGCTAACTTCAAATACAAATTTGGAGCAGGAAACAGCATTGCTTACAATACAGTTTACATCCACGATTTCTCAGAATCTTTAGGAGACTACAAAGGTTTCTCAAGCAGCATAAATGACAACATAGACACTGGTTACAACTCATTTGTAAGAAGACAGCAAACAAACAACAATGTATTGTTTACAAACCAACTTTTATTCGATTATAAAATCAATGACAAATTAGAATCTAATGTAAGTTTAGCTTATAATAAAATAGATTCTAGTGAACCCGACAGAAAAACAAACTCTTACGATTTTAACAACGACAACCAACAATATTTTGTTGCCACTAACTCATCTTCACAAAATCACAGATTTTTTTCTATCCTAAAGGAAAAAGATTTAAATGGAAAAATTGATTTAACATACGCTATCAACCCATCAGCTGAATTAGTTAAAAAAATCAACTTTGGTGGAAACTTCAGAAACACTGACAGAAAATTCGATTACACACAAATTAATTTTAATGTTGCTAGTACTGATCTATACATAGACCCTAATAATCCTGATGCCGTTTTCAACCAATCTGGTATAAACAACACATTTACAATGTTAACTAACAGAGGGGATGAACGTAACAGTAATGTTTTTGACCCAATGTATTATACTGGAAAGAAAGATATTTATGCAGGATATGCCCAATTAACTTACCCAATTAACGATAAATTTATTTTACAACTAGGAGGAAGATATGAAAACATCAACCAAAAAGTTGAGTGGGACACCAATATTTCTAGTAGCGTAAACAATCTTGCAACAAAACCTTCTTTAATCAAAAAAAGCTACTTTTTACCAAGTATGATTGCAAAATATACTTTGTCAGAAAAAAATGCTTTCCGTTTTGCAGCAAGTCAAACTTATACTATGCCTCAGTTTAAAGAAACGGCATCGTTTTTATACGAAGAAATTACTTTTGCAAGTATTGGTAACCCTTATTTAATCCCATCAACTAACTTAAATTTTGATTTAAAATACGATTACTATTTATCAAAAAACGAACTTATTTCGTTAGGAGCATTTTACAAAAACATCAAAAATCCTATCAACAGAATCAATGTTCAATCTGCTTCAAATATCTTATCCTATGTTAATATGGGAGATGCTTATGCAACAGGTCTTGAATTAGAAGTAAGAAAAACAATATTTGGAAACAATGACGACGAATCTTCTACTAAATCAACTCTTGCTTCGGGATTAAACATTTCTTACTTAATGAGTAATCAAAAAAATATTGACAATCCTAATGACAAACTTACAGTATTGCCTACTCACAAAAGTGGACAACTAGAAGGTGCTTCTCCTTTATTAATCAATGCTGACTTAAATTACAACTACAGTAACGAAAAGAGAAGTTTAACATCAACATTAGTTCTTAATTATTTCTATGACAAAATCTATTCGATTGGTACTTCAACAAATCAAAATATAATTGAAAAAGGAGTTCCTACATTAGACCTTGTAAACAAATTTGATTTCGTAAAAAACAAATTAGGAGTTTATTTAAACGTACAAAACATCCTTAATCCTGATTTCAAATTAACTAAAGAATATCTTAATAACGGAAACCCTGCTACTGCTAACATTGGTCAATACAAAAAAGGCCTAACTACTAGTATTAAATTTTACTGGAACTTATAATTAGCATACTAATAACAACTTGGTAACACCTTAATAACAAACCAGTAGTAAGTTTGTCAAAAATAAAAAACAATTAAAATTAAATTAAAAAAATGAAATCAATTAAAAACATCCTTTTGTTCTCAATGTTTGCAGCAGCTTTAACTAGTTGTTCTAATGACAGCAATTCAACGTCAGATACTGACGGAGTAATCTCATCTTTAACAGATGCTGACTACAACCCTGAAGCATTAAAAGGAGAAATAGATGGTAATATATCTTTACCAAAAGGTGAGTACATTTTAGATGGTGCTCTTATCGTAAGAGATGGTGCTAAATTAACTATTGCAGCAGGATCTACATTCAAAGCAAGACCAGGTGGAACTGATGTTTATGTAGCAGTATTACAAGGTGGTATGATTGACGCAACAGGAACTTCTACAGAACCAATCTTATTTACTTCAAATTCTGGAAACCCAAGATCTGGAGACTGGGGAGGAATTGTATTAACTGGAAAAGCTCCTATCTGTAATGGCGGTACTTCAGTTTCTGAGGTTGGTGAAATCACTTATGGAGGAACTATTGCTAATGACAACTCAGGTACACTTAAATATGTAACTGTAGAATACACAGGTGCAAGAATTAACGGTGAACAAGAATTTAACGGATTTACTTTCTATTCAGTAGGTAGTGGAACTACAGTTGAAAACATCGTATGTAAATATGGTGATGATGATGCAGTAGAATTCTTCGGAGGTACAGTTAATGTTAAAAACTTACTTATCGTAAACGCTAAAGACGATATGATTGACTGGACACAAGGATACTCTGGAACAATTGACAACGCATATGCTATCAGAGAGTATGGTTACAATGATGTAACCTCTGACCCTAGAGGTGTTGAGGCTGACGGTAACCTAGACGGAACTACTCCAAACGCTGCTGGACAATCTAACCCTATCTTGAAAAATATCACTCTTATCTCTAACTCAACTGTAGCTTTAGATTGTTTCGTAAAAATCAGAAGAAACAGTGGTGTAACTATGACTAACACTTTAGCTAAATTAGGCACTTCTGCTCCTGCTCCAACTAAAGGTTTTGTTAACTTCTCTGACTCAAAAGGAGATGCAGCTAACACTGCTTCAGTAATTATCACTGGAATGGGAACTAACTTAGATATTACTAACAACGTATTCGGTAATAGTACAGGAACAATTACTGCAACTGCAACTGGAGCAACTGGCGCTGATACTTCTGTATTTGCTTGGACAAACTATTTCAGTATCTAATAAAATAGAATTAATATTTTATAAATGCCTTCCTTTTTCAGGAGGGCATTTTTTTTGGTATAGTATTTGATTTTTTGTATATTTACTAATCAAAATCAAGCTAATGAAAAAAAACTACTTTTATAGTATTCTTTTAATGGTTTTTTTCTGCTCCTTGAGTCTAAAAGCTCAAGAAGTAAAGCAGCAATCTAACCCAAATGCCCCCTCTATAATTGAAGGCTTGAGTTTGTACCCAAATCCTGTTACTAATGGCAAAGTGTATATTACCACAAAAAATGATAGTGATAAAGAAATTATCATTTTTGACCTTTTAGGGAAAACGGTACTACAGACTCGTCTAAATACAAATACTAGAGAACTGAACATTTCTAATCTTGCACCAGGTGTATATATTATTAAGATAACAGAACAGAATGCTTCAGCAACCCGAAAACTCATTGTACGATAATATCGAATAAAAAACAACAAAGCTTCAATCTCAATTTGAAGCTTTGTTTATTTATTTAAAAACCTATTTAATTCATAACTTTGTACAAAAAAATTCTTGATTACAGCTACAGATATATTTACGATTTCCAATCAAAAGCAATTTGAAAAAATAGCTTTAAAAGTATTCCGTTTTCAATACGAAAACAACTTAGTATATCGTGAATTCTGCGACTTCTTAAAAACAGATGTTCAAAAGGTAAAATCATTAGAAAAAATTCCATTTTTACCGATACAGTTTTTTAAAAGTCATACTGTTCTATCTAATAATAATCCTGTACAAACAACTTTTACCAGTAGTGGAACCACAGGAATGATTACAAGTAAACATCTCGTAACCGATGTTACAATGTATGAGGAAAGCTATCAAAAAGGCTTTTCAGAATTTTATGGCAACATTGAGAACTATGTGGTTTTGGCCTTACTTCCATCTTATTTAGAAAGAGAAGGCTCTTCCCTAATTTACATGGTCGAAGATTTAATTAAATGCTCCAATCATCCTGAAAGCGGTTTTTATCTTCACAATCACGATGATTTGATTAAAAAATTAATCGAATTGGACGAATCAGGACAAAATGTGATTTTAATAGGAGTAACTTATGCCTTATTGGATTTAATTGAAAAACAAAAATTCGAACTCCAAAATACCATTATCATGGAAACCGGAGGCATGAAAGGTAAACGCAAGGAAATGATTCGGGAAGAACTCCATGAAATATTGTGTTCGGGTTTTGGAGTTTCAGCTATTCATTCAGAATACGGCATGACTGAACTCCTTTCACAAGCCTATTCTCTCGGAAACGGAATCTTTGAATGCCCTTCGTGGATGCAAATTCTTATTCGCGATACCGAAGATGCCTTAAGTTATATTCCACAAGGAAAAACAGGCGGAATCAACGTTATTGATTTGGCTAACATTAATTCCTGTTCTTTTATTGCCACTCAGGATTTAGGCAAAAAATATCCCAACAACTCTTTCGAGGTATTGGGACGTTTTGATAATTCAGATATACGTGGTTGTAATTTGATGGTGGTTTAATTAATTTCTCCGACCTTACAGTTATTGATTCACCATAAAACGAATTCCAGCTTCAAGTCCAGCCAATTCAGCCAAGCCTTTTAATCGACCAATTAAAGGATAACCAGGATTTCCGCTCCTATTGAAATCGTCTAACATTTTATGTCCGTGATCCGGACGAATGGGGATATTATAATCGGTTCTTCCGGTGTTTTTTCTTCGTAATTGTTCTTCAACAATGGCTTTCATCACTCCTGCCAAATCAACTGTAGGATCTAAATGTTCGGTTTCATAAAAATCACCATTGTCTAGTATTTTTGTGCTTCTCAAATGAAGAAAATGAACACGCTCGGAATATTTTTGAAAAATTTCTGCAAGAGCATTATCTTTTCTTGCTCCTAAAGAACCGGTACAAAACGTAATACCGTTATGCAAAGAAGGACAAGCCTTTGACAACCACTCAAAATCTTCTCCTGTACTCACAATACGAGGCAATCCTAATAATGGAAATGGAGGATCATCTGGATGAACTGCCAAACGCACACCAGATTCTTCTGCTACGGGAATAACTTCCTTTAGAAAATATGCAAAATGCTCTCTTAGTTTATGTTTATCGATTCCATCGTACTCTGCCAATAATTTCAAAAAGATAGCTATAGGCTCTTTTTCATCTTCTCCTACTGCACCATCAATAAAAGATTGAGTAGCTACTATTATATTATAGGCTAAACTCTTCGCCTCTTCAGGGGTTAATGTTTTATAAACTCCCTCGGCTTTTTTCAGCTGTTCATTGGTATAATCCTTTGAAGCATTGGGCCTGTTTAAAATAAACAGATCAAAAGCGGCGAATAAATCGGCTCCAAAATACATAGCCACCGTACCATTTTCCAAGGTATAATTAAGATTAGTTCTTGCCCAATCTAAAACTGGCATAAAATTATAGCAAATGGTTGTAATACCACATTGGCCTAAATTTTTGACACTTTCCTTATAATTGGCAATAATTTGATCACGACTTTCTTTTCCTTTCTTAATATCTTCATGAACTGGCAAGCTCTCGACAACATCCCAAGTAAGACCATAGGATTCAATATTGTTTTTGGCCTTCATAATCTCCTCTACCGACCAAATTTCACCATTCGGAATATGATGCAAAGCCGTAACGATTCCAGTAGCACCAGTTTGTCTAATTTGTGCCAAACTAATAGGGTCCTTTGCTCCAAACCATCTCAGTGTCTTTTTTAATTCCATATTTTTTTCAATTAATAGCGTATACTACAAATAAAATCTTGAATCCCAAAAATAGAAAACTTTACTTCTAAAAGCATAAAAACCTGACTACTTTTATATAGTCAGGTTTTTAAAATATATTTAGAAAATCTATAACTTGTTAGACAACTCTAAGCACGAAATAATTTTTCTTTCCGCTTTGTAACAATACAAATTGGCTATTGATTAAATCTTGTGTAGAAAGCACAAAATCTTCTTTTACTTTCTCTCTGTTTACCGAAATAGAATTAGCAGTCAAAGCACGTCTTGCTTCTCCATTCGATTTCATAAATCCTGTTTTTTCATTTAAAACAGTCACAATATCTATTCCTGCTTCAATTTCAGATTTTGCAATTTCCGCCTGAGGAACACCATCAAAAACTTCTAAGAATGTCTTCTCATTCAATTGTTTCAAATCATCTGCAGTAGAATTTCCAAACAAAATATTGGAAGCTTTGATTGCATTTTCTAAATCTTCTGCCGAGTGAACCATAATTGTAATTTCCTCAGCCAATTTTTTCTGCAATAATCTTAAATGCGGTGCTTCTCTGTGTTTTTCAGTTAAATCTTCGATTTCTTCCTTAGACAAGAAAGTAAAAATCTTGATGTATTTTTCAGCATCAACATCCGAAGTGTTCAACCAATATTGATAGAACTTATATGGAGAAGTTCTGGTTGCATCTAACCAGATGTTTCCACCTTCAGATTTACCAAATTTAGTTCCATCTGCTTTTGTAATCAACGGACAAGTCAAAGCATAAGCTTTACCAGCTTCGATTCTACGAACTAATTCGGTTCCTGTAGTTATATTTCCCCATTGGTCGCTACCTCCCATTTGTAACGTACAATTTTTAGCTTTGTACAAATGCAAGAAATCATATCCCTGAACTAATTGGTAAGTAAACTCAGTAAATGACATTCCTTCGGCAGACTCAGAAGACAAACGTTTCTTAACTGAATCCTTAGCCATCATGTAATTTACTGTAATGTGTTTCCCCACATCACGAATGAAGTCTAAGAAAGAGAAATTCTTCATCCAGTCGTAGTTATTCACTAATTCAGCAGCATTTGGCGCATCTGAAGTAAAGTCCAGGAAACGGCTCAATTGTTCTTTAATCGCCTCCTGATTATGACGTAATGTTGCTTCGTCTAATAAATTTCTTTCGTTGGATTTTCCGGAAGGATCTCCAATCATTCCCGTTGCACCACCTACTAAAGCTAATGGTTTATGCCCTGCTAACTGAAAATGTTTCAGCAACATAACTCCTACAAGGTGTCCTATATGTAATGAATCGGCAGTTGGGTCAATCCCCACATACGCCACACGCATTTGTTCCATCAAATGTTCTTCGGTGCCAGGCATAACATCGTGGAGCATTCCTCTCCAAGTTACTTCTTCAATAAAATTTTTCATCTTTTTTAATCAATTTACTTTCATCAGTACAGCCTTTTCGGCTTCGTGTGCGCAAAGATAACTTTAATTAGACAATTTGAAAATTTGAAAATGAACCAATTTTAAAAAAATATCTAAAAAGCTAATTATTACCTTATAAAATTGATAAATTGCTACATTTGCATTTATGATTTTAGTTACCGGAGGAACAGGTTTAGTAGGTGCCCATTTATTACTTCATTTAATTGAAAATGGAGAAAAAGTTCGTGCCATTTATCGTGAAGAAAAAGGGATTCAAAAAACCAAATCCTTATTTCAACACTACAACAAATCAGCTTTATTTGATGCCATAGAATGGGTTGAAGGCGACATTCTCGATATTCCTTCTTTGGAACACGCCTTTATCAATATTACTCATGTATATCATTGCGCTGCTTTCATTTCGTTTGACCCAAAAGACGAGAACAAACTTCGCAAAATCAACATTGAAGGCACTGCCAACATTGTCAATTTTTGTTTAGCCAAAGGAGTCGAGAAATTATGCCATGTAAGTTCTACAGCAGCCTTAGGAGACTTGGCGTCCCATGAAACTATTATTACAGAAGAAACAGAATGGAATCCAGAGAAATACCACAGTGATTATGCCATTTCAAAATACGGTGCCGAAATGGAAATTTGGCGCGCACAACAAGAGGGATTAAAAGTAATCATTGTAAATCCCGGAGTTATCATTGGACCAGGATTTGAAGAGCAAGGCAGCGGACAATTAATTAAAAAAGTGAGTGATGGTTTACTATTTTACTCTTATGGAAAAACAGCCTTTGTGGCAGTTGATGATGTGGTGCGAATTATGATTGAATTAATGGAGAGCACCATTTGCAATGAACGTTTTATTCTTATTGGACAAAACATCATTTTTAAAGACATCTTTGATTCCATAGCCGACACCTTAAAAGTAAAAAGACCTGGCATTGAAGCCAAGCCTTTTCTATTGAGACTCCTATTAAAATTCAATTGGCTGCTTAATTTCTTCACCAAAAAACAAAATAATCTCTCTAAAGATACCGTTTGTTCTTTTCTGAACACAAAAGAATTTTCGAATGAAAAAATCAAAACTACATTACAAACTTCTTTTTTAGATATACACCAATATATCAGAGAAAATTTTTCGGTTAGTTAACAGCATTACCGTTTTTCAAAACCAAAGCTTTTTTTGTTTGCATCAAATCTTTCTTTGATACTGTCTTTTTTTTCTTCAACAGAAGCAAAGAATCCTTTTTCTTCACTTTTTTCAAAGAATCTTTCTTAGCTAAAGCTATTTTTTTAGCATTCGCAATAGAATCCATTCTTCTTTTTTTAACCTGATTCAAAGAATCTCTTTTAACTTCTTTTTTTATCAAAGAATCCAAAATTGCTTTTTTACTATCTATTCGTTTAAGAACATTATCATACATACTTTTGTATCCTTCAAAATCAGACGCATAATAGATGTTATTTTGTGCAAATTGAAGACTATCAACTTTGTATTTTCTAAAAATAAATTCTTTTGGATTTACTTTATAATTTTCGGTAGTATTGGGTTCATTATATTTTATCGCATCAATAAGCGATAAATCATAAATAATGTTTTCCATAACCTTTTTATCAATAAGGCGATCAGGCTTTTGAACCACATCATCCTTGCAGCCCAAAAACAACATTATAATTACTAAAAATGAAACCGTTTTCCTCATTTTCTATCTATCAAATAAAAGTCTTTTTCCTGCACGAATATCTTTCACTTTAAAAGCATTATATACCAATTGTCCGTTTACAAAAGTATGCGTAATTCTTGATTTAAATGTAAATCCTTCAAATGGAGACCAGCCGCATTTAGCAAAGATATTTTCTTTTTTTACTCCCCAAGGCAAACCTGCATTGACAATAACCAAATCAGCATAATACCCTTCTTTGATAAAACCACGTTTTTCAATCTTGAAAATTTTAGCCGGATTGTGACACATTTTTTCGACAATTTTCTCTACGCTAATTTTTCCCTGATGATGCGCTTCAAACATTGCCACCACTGCGTGTTGCACTAATGGCCCTCCTGATGGCGCTTTTAAATACGATTGTTTTTTCTCTTCTAATGTATGAGGCGCATGATCGGTAGCAATAACATCAATTCTGTCATCCAACAATGCTTTCCATAAAGCATCTCTGTCTTTAGCAGTTTTAACAGCCGGATTCCATTTGATAAAATTACCTTTAGTTGCATAATCATCATTAGTAAACCACAAATGATGCACACAAACCTCAGCTGTAATTTTCTTTTCTTCCAATGGAATTTTATTTAGATTTGATTGGCAAATTCAAAAGCGCCAGACCTGATATTGAATTCTCCAGTGATTTTATCGTTGGATATCCTGGTGAAACCGAGGAAGATTTTGAGCAAACAATTAACTTAGTTAAGGAGGTTGGATTTTCTAAT